>CACXEB010000344.1 GCA_902766515.1 uncultured Eubacteriales bacterium | reverse complement strand
GGACAGGAAGCCCGCGCCCATGCTCATCCACAGGCTGACGATGATGATCACCGGCATGATGTAGTTCGGATCCGTCAGCCACAGGATAGGGGCGTTGATGAAGCCGAACTCGGTCAGGATGGAGTTGAACCAGCCGTAGGCGTCGCCCTGGAAGATGATGGAGAAGATGACGAAGGCGTTGGCCGCGATGGACGGGGCGTAGAACACCACGACCGCGATCGTGCGGATCCAGCGCGGCAGCTCGTTGATGAACCAGGCGAAAAGGAAGGAGAGGATGTATCCGGCCGGGCCGGTGATGACGGCGATGACAAACGTGTTCTTGACCGCCGTCAGGAAGACCTCGTCCTGCAGGATCAGGTTGATGTAGTTCTGGAAGCCGATGAAGCGCGGGGGCTCCAGGATGTTGTAGTAGGTGAAGCTGTAGATGATGGAGTTGCAGATGGGCAGGATGAAGAAGGTAAAGAACAGGATGGCGTACGGCGCCAGGAAGAGGTAGCAGACTTTATTGCGCTTCGCCATCGCCCATCCGTGCTCGAGCTTCTCGCGCCGCATGGTCAGATATCTGGAACCGAATGACTGTGAATTCATGGTTGCGATCCTCCTTTCCCTTTCTATCAGTCATCAATGGGGAGATTGAACTCCCGCCGCTTGATGCGGATCTCTTCGTTGATCGTCCTCGCGTAGTTCAGCAGGGTCTCGCGGGGATCCTCCTTGGTATTGATGACGCGCCGGATCGCGTTGGTGATGTGACGCGTGGTCGAGTAACCGCCGGCGATTTCGGGGAAGCCGCGGGTGTGGCTCATCTGCTCCTCCAGGATCTTCAGCTGGGCGCTGCTCCAGGCCAGCTGGCGGAGCGCGTCGCGGTTGGCGGTCTGGTAGCGGGCGCTGGTGCCCAGCACGCTTTCCATCTCGCGGCCGAAGCGGACCTGCGCGTCGGCGCTGACCCACCATTTCATGAATTCCCAGGCGTTGTCCTTGACGTGCTGGTCCTCCGTGGCGATCATCAGGCAGCACATGCCGTCCGTGGAGGCCGTGCGGTCGATGCTGCCGTCCTCCTGGAGCGTGCCCGGCAGGAGGGTGAAGTCCCACAGGCCGCGGATTTCAGGCGCGGAGACCATCAGGGTGTTGTAGGTCGCGTAGGACGCGACGCCCAGCGGCATCTCGCCGCTGCGGAAGCGGCTGACGAAGTTGAACACGGTCGGCAGGCCGTAGTCGTTGTACAGCGAGGTGTACAGCTTGAACGCCGCCACGCCGCTTTCGGTGTCGATCAGGGTGTGCTGCGCGGACTGGTCATAGATGTTGCCGCCGTGCTGGTAGATGAGGGAGTTGAAGGTCGAGATATCGGCCGCGGCGATGTCGGGGAAGGGGACGGCCACCGTCAGGCTGTTGCCCTGGATGGTCGGCAGCATGGCGATCAGGTCATCCCAGGTCTGGGGGATGTCCAGCCCCAGCTCTTCCATGACGTCCGTGCGGTAGAACAGGAGGCTGAAGTTCTGGGTCTCCGGCAGGCCGTAGACGCCGACCTTCTTGCCGTTGTCATAGGTCAGCGGCTGCAGGATGCTCGGATAGAAGGGCTTGATCACCTCTTCGTAGTCCGCGAACTGCGTCAGGTCCTCCACGGCGTTGCGCATCGCGTAGTTGACGGCGAACCAGCCGCTGACGCTGATGACGATGTCGGGGCCGTTGCCCGCGACGACCGCGGTCAGGATGGCGTTGGCGTCGACCAGCTTGACGTTCACCTTGATGCCGGTCTTGGCGGTAAAGGTGTCGTCGACCATGGTCTTCAGCACCGTGCTCTGGTCGCGGCCGGTGGTGATCCAGATCTCCAGCACGTCGTCGTCGTCGGTATACTTGTCGCCCAGCGAGTTGTAATCCACGAAGTACGACGCGGCGCAGCTGCGGATCTCATGGAACAGGCCGTTGAAGAAGCCGTCGTGGACCGCCGGGAGCTTGGCGTTGGCGCCGGAGATGATGATCTCGTCGATGTCCAGCTTGCTCTCGGACATGTTCTGCATGGCCGTGCCGAGGGAGGTGATATTGTCCTTGAAATTGGTGAAGGACTCGGTGATGCGCTCGTTATGCTCGACAAACTGCTCCAGCTGGACCGCCAGGGTCTGGGCGACGGCGACGCGGTCGCTCTTTTCACCGGTGATGGCGACGGTGTCGTCGACGATCTTGTACAGCCGCTTGCTCTCCAGGTCCATGTCGGCGATGACTTCCGGATACACCTGGTTCAGGTTGTAGTCGCGGAAGCGGTCCGGGTTGACGCCGGTCAGCACGAGCAGCTTGCGGTAGATCTGGTTGAGGCGGTAAATGCTGTCCTCCACCCGCTGGAGCACGGAGCCCATCTTGCCCAGCGTGGCCTCCAGGCGGATCTGGTGCTCGCCGGCGCCCAGGTAGAAGCTGTACGGTTTGCCGCTGCCGTCGCTAAGGGTGTACATCTGCCAGCTCGTGCTATAATTGAAAGAAATCTCCCGCAGGTCATCGAACGGGATCACGCCGTCGATGTACATGCTGCGGCAGGAGATGGAGCCGCGCTGGTAGGGCTGGCGCGCCTTGATGGTGATGTTGTACCAGCCGTCCTCGGGCACGTCAAAGGACCATTCGATCCACTGGCCCGCGTAGTTCCAGGGATCGCCGCCGATGTAGTTGAGGACGGTATGGGTGACGCTGTAGGGCACGGTGGCCGGCGAGGACCGGTCATAGCGGCGGTACAGCGAAGGCGAGGAGCGCATGACGGCGTCTTCGCCCTCGATGACCAGCTGCCAGTTGCCGGAAGAAGCGGAGCCGGCCGTCTGGGGCTGGCGGGCACGGTAGGCGGCGTAGTCGCCGGTCTCTGCGACCGCCGTGAGCGCGATCTCCCGGAGGACGAAGGGCTCGTTCTCCGCGAACAGGGTGATGGTATTGTCGCCCGCATTAAAGTAGAAGCGGTAGGGATCGACCTCATATCCCATGCTGTCCTTCAGGTAGGCCTGCTGCCAGCCGAACTGCTCGATCTGGGAGGGGCGGATCTGGTTGTCCTGGTTGTCCGTGCGGACAGCTTCCTTATCCTTCCACATGCGGGTCAGGGTCAGCTGGTTCGCGCCGTCGAACGGCGTTTCGCCGTTGATTTTCAGCTGGCGTTCGATGTCCACGCCGCGGGACTCGGTCGTCAGGTAGTCCAGGCGTACGTTATAGAAGCCGGCTTCCTCCACGTTGACATGCCAGGTGACGGTGGAGCCGTCAGGCGTCAGCACCGTGGGCCGGCCGTCCACTTCGTCGGACAGTTCCGCGTCGCCCTCGAAAGCCGTGATGTCCACCACGGCGGGCGTCGTGCCGTTGACCGCGTCAGCGTGGGACAGCAGGTAGGTTTCGTACGTGCTCCGGGCGTCCGCTCCGGTCACCTTCGGGGTCAGGTCGACGTCTTTGTACTTGCTGCTGAAGTTCTGCTGTCCGCCGCTGAGCAGTACAAAGAGCACTACAACTGCGGCCACAGCCGCGATTCCGATGAGGATCCGATAGCCTTTTCTCATGTTCGCACAGCCTCTTTCATCGGTTTTTAAGCAGTCAGAAAGCTGCCTGCTGTCAGGATGACCGGTACCGCGCACGCGGTGCAGGTTTGTGAATAATGGGGGTGCGCTATAACGAATGGAGTATAGCATAGCCAAAAAGAAAAGTCCATACTTTTTTTGCCATATTTTTGATCAGATCTGTTCATCCGTTGTTCTTCCGATGATTTTATTGACGCTTTCCGGAGTTTTTGCTATACTGTCCAAAACGGGGAAACGGAGGGATGCCCGATGTTTGGAAAACGGCCGGACGGATACCTGATCCGGAACATTGATCCGATTGTTGCGCTGATGCCGCATATCATGTCCCAGCGGAACGACGCCATGGTCCAATTGCAGTATGAAATAGACTACGGTCGGTTAGCGCGGTATGTGGTCAGCATGGAGCAGCGTGGGATCAAGCTCCGCTTCATGGATGTGGTCATCGCCGCGTTCGTCCGGACGATCGCCGAGCTGCCGGAGCTGAACCGCTTCATCATCAACAAGCGCGTCTATGCCCGCAGCACGCTTTCCGTCTCCTTCGCCGTGCTGCGCTCCAACGGCGAAAACGTGTCGGACGTGGACGAAAACACGACCAAATGCTATTTTGATCCGCATGACACGATCTTCGACGTGGCGGACCGCATCACCGCCGTGATCGAGGAGGCGCGCAAGCCGGACGCGGACAACGCGACGATGCGCGTGGCGTCAAAACTGCTCAAGTCCGTGCTCGTCCGCCCCGCCGTCGCCCTGCTCATGTGGATGGACCGGCACGGAATCATGCCGAAGTTTGTGATTGACGCGAGCCCTTTCCACACCAGCCTGTTCCTGACCAACAACGCGTCCGTGGGCCTGCCGGCGGTGTTCCATCATATTTATAACTTCGGTTCGACCACCATGTTCTGGAGCATGGGCGCGCCGAAGAAGAAGATCGACCTGGACAAGGACGGGAAACCGGTCCGGACGCGGATCATGCCCATCGGCGTGACCGTGGATGAGCGCGTGGCCGCCGGGCGCGTCTTCGGCATGATGATCGCCCGGATGATGCGCTATTTTTCAGATCCTTCCCTGCTGGAGCAGCCGCCTGAGGCCGTGAACCTGGACGAGGGGCACGCGGTGGTGGTTCCGGCCGGAAACGCGCCGAAGGCGTAAGGCGGCCGCCCTTCAGACCGTTCCGCGCCGCGGCATACAGCTCATTGCACCAAACAAGAACCTATTATAAGGAGGCACCATTCCATGGACATTCGCTATTCCTGCAACCAACGTGACTTCAAGCGCTATACGACGGAGGAGACCCGCAGGGAATTCCTGATCGAGACCCTGTTCACGCCGGACACCGTGAACGCCGTCTACAGCCATGTGGACCGGATGGTCACCCTCGGCGTGATGCCGGTCAGCGAGACCGTGCCGCTGGACAAGGGCATCGACATCTGGCACAACTTCGGTACG
>CACXEB010000343.1 GCA_902766515.1 uncultured Eubacteriales bacterium | reverse complement strand
TGATCACAAGCCCGGCCAGGTTGTCTGCTTCGGCCAGATGGATCTGGTGCTGACGGAAGAAAACATCAAGCAGGAGCGGCTGTACCGTCAGGCCAAGCTGCTTAATTATGACTATGCGCTCCGACGCGCCGGTGCGCACCCGGAAGCGCTTCCCGCAGATCATGAAGAAGATATGGAACAGCAATGGCGGGACCTCAGCGGCTTCCTGAAAGGTTCCAACATCGCGCAGGCGGACCACCTGTGGATCAAGCTGAAGCTTCGGGAGGATCATCTGGCCGGCGACAAGGAAATCGGCATGCTGGAACACATGCGGTGGTGCCGCTTCCATTTCTACAACCACTGGACCTACGATCCGGAGCTCAGGGATCAGAAAAAGAAAAAGGACACGGATCGCAAGAAGCATGGCCTGCTGACGATGGATATCCCGCCCGAAGAGTTGCCCAAGGACCTGGTTTACAACGGTTTTATTCGGGAAGAATTGCGGAAGCTGCAGGCGGATATGGCCGGCTGCCCAACGCCCACCCCGGCAGAATGATCACAGGAACACTATCAAAATACTCCGGCGTCAATCCGCCGGAGTATTTTGATTATTCATGCGTTTTCCCGCTTGATGGGCAGCTCCGCGATAAAGGTGGAGCCCTTGCCCTCCTCGCTCTCGACGCGGACGCTGCCGCCGTGCAGGGCGATCAGCTGCTTGACGATCGACAGGCCCAGGCCGGTGCCGCCGGTCTCGCGGGAGCGGGCCTTGTCCACCCTGTAGAAGCGCTCGAACAGGTGCGGCACCGCGTCCGCGGGGATGCCGGGGCCGTTGTCCTTGACGGTCAGGACCGCCTTGTCGCCCTCGCGGGCGAGGGTCACCCGGATCTCGCCGCCCTCCTGGGTATATTTGATGGCGTTCTCCATCAGGTTGTAGATCACCTGGTTCATCTTGCCGCGGTCCGCCTCGGTCGGGCATTCGTCCTGCAGGTCCACCGTCAGCGTCTGGCTGCGCTTGCGGGCCATGGTGTTCAGGCGGTGGGCGTTTTCCTCCACCAGGTCGCCCAGGTCCAGCGTCTCCAGGTGCAGCTGCAGCGACCCGGCGTCCATGCGCACCAGGGTCAGCAGGTCGCTGACGATGGCGCTCAGGCGGTCGATCTCCTTGTTGACGTCCTGCAGGAATTCCGTGCGCAGGGCCTTGTCCATGTCCGGCTGGTAGATCAGCGACTCGATCAGCACCTTCATCGCCGCCAGCGGCGTCTTAAGCTCGTGGGAGGCGTTGGCGACAAACTGGTTGCGGGTCTCGTCCAGCGCCTCCAGCTTCTCGGACATGCTGTTGAAGGCCGCGGCCAGGTGGCGGATCTCGCCGGAGCCCTTCTCGGACACCCGCAGCTTGAAGTTGCCCTTGCTCATGCGCTGGATGACGCGCGTCATATCGCTGACCGGGCGGGTCAGGACGCTCGCGAACAGGAAGCCGACGCCGACCGCGCACAGGGCGATCAGCAGGAAGATATACAGCATCTGCCGGCGGAAGCCGAACAGCCCGGTCATCATGTCCGTGACCGGGGAGATCAGCATCAGCACGCCGATGACCTCGTCCCGGGAAACCAGCCGCGCGGAGCAGTAGCTGTTCCACTGGCCCGAAGGGTTCAGCGTAAACAGGATGCCCTGCGTATTGACCATCTGGCCCGTGGCGCTTTCATGCACGCCGAAGGACACGGTCTGTCCGCGGCGGACGATCGCGTCAACCTCATCGGATTCAAAGCGGGTGCCGGTCAGCTCATGCAGGGAATCCAGGTGCACCTTGCCCGCCGTATCCAGCACCAGCAGCCGGCCGGTGATATCGCGGTTATGGTCCGCGATCAGGTCATCCAGCGCCTCGGTATCCGCACGGTCAAACAGCGGGGCCGCGAGCTCGCCCAGCTTCTCCAGTTCGGCGCGCTCGGTGCGCACGCGTTCGTCAAATAAAAAATCGCCCACCATCCCGTTCAGGCTGCCCGCTGTGATCGCGAAGCTCAGGCCGACAATCAGCAGGATGGTCAGCGATATGCGGACACGGAACCCCGAAAAAAAGCCGTCAGTCCTTGTCCGTGAAATAGTAGCCCACTCCCCACTTGG
>CACXEB010000342.1 GCA_902766515.1 uncultured Eubacteriales bacterium | reverse complement strand
TCGCTGGTCATGCGGGTGATCAGGGTCGGGACGCTGATCCGGTCCGTCTGCCGGTAGGACAGCGTCTGGATGCGGCGGATGAGGGCTGCTTTCAGCTGCCCCGTGAATCCCGTCGCCGCTTTGGCGCTGAAGTACTGCGCCGTGACGGAAAACGCAAGGCCGGCCGCGGCCAGCAGTGCCAGCCGCAGGCCCATGCGCCAGATGAAGGGGACGTCCGCCCCGCCGATGCCCCGGTCGATCATCTCCGCCATCACCAGCGGGACGATCAGCTCCAGGACGGCCTCCGTCAGTTTGAACAGCGGGGCGAGGACGCACTCCTTCCGGTATTGCTTCAGGTATACCAGCAGGGATTTCAAAGCGGTTTAATCCTCCGGCAGACGGCTGATCAGCCAGTCGCTGTTATAGAGTGTGACGACGGGCGTCCACAGGTACTGCGCGCCGCTGCCGTCGGAAATCCGGAAGAGCACCCACCAGACCTGACTGGAATAGTCATAGTGCTTCGCCAGGCAGTAGACCGGCTGGTTGGCCAGGTACATGGTACCGCAGTCCGTATACTGGTAGCCGGGGCCGGTGCGGGTGATCAGCTGCTGGTTCGCGGTCGCCCAGATCCCCGTGGTGCAGAAGCCGGTGGAATAATCCACGGGCGGCATCGTCGGCGGCGGGGTCACGCGGGGCGTCGGGGTGATCCAGTGGTACGGCGCGTCGGTGACCGGATAGCTGAAGGTCACGTTGTTCATCGGCACGAATCCGCGGGCTTTCTTGTTTTCGGAGGGCATGGTCAGCTCGATATAGGCCCAGCGGTCGTCAAAGCTGGCCAGGTAGACGCAGGACTGGCCGCGCTCCAGCGTCCCCAGCGGGGCAAACTTGAGCAGCGGGTCGTCGGTGATTTCGCAGCTGCTGGAAATATAGGCCGTGCGGTACTCAAAGCGCATGTCCTTGAGGCGCCAGTCATCGATCTTGGTATGCATCTTGGACAGGTAGTCGTCCGGGATGTAGCCGATGCGGTAATTGCCCTTGCCCGTCTGGTAGCCCATCAGGATCCAGCGGCCCTCGCGGCCGAACACGCGGGCCTCGCCGCCGCCGCCGTACTGGGCGTTGCCGTTGGCGCGCAGGTAGTTGGTGCCGGGGCCGGTATAGAACTTGGGGGACGCGTCAAAGGTCGCGACGAAGAAATAGTCCAGGTTTTCCGCGACCGCCGGCAGCCACATGGCGCCGCAGAACACGAGCAGCAGGAGCAGGGAAACAAGCTTTTTGGACATGATGGAGCCTCCTTCTCGATCAATATCATGGGGGATCAGCGGCAGCTGTTTCATCCCCCGGGAGAACCGATGGCATTGCTGGCAGGATACCGGCTGTTCAGCCGACCTCGCTGCCCGGTGCGACATCGTCCGCCTGGTCGACGGTCAGCAGCCGCAGCTTGCCGGTAGCGCTGTCCTCGGCGGACAGGAGCATGCCCTGGGACACCTCGCCCATCATCTTCCGGGGCTTCAGGTTGGACAGCAGGATCAGCGTCCTGCCCACCAGCGCCTCCGGTGCCGGATAGGATTTGGCGATCCCGGAGAACACCGTACGGGTTTCGCCGCTGCCCAGGTCGAGGGTGAATCGCAGCAGCTTGTCGCTCTTTGGGACCTTTTCGCAGGTCAGGACCTTTGCGGCGCGCAGCTGGATCTTCGCGAAATCGTCGATGGCGATTTCGCCGGCCGGCTGGGCTTCGGCCGCTTTCGGTTCGGCCTTCTTCGCTTCAGGCTTCTTTTCTTCCTTCTTCGGCGCAGGCTCGGATTCCGCCTTTCCGCCGCTCAGGATTTCGAGGTCCTTCCTGATGTCGATGCGCGGGAAGAGGGCGTCGCCCTTCTTCACCTTCAGGCCGTCGGGCAGCCGGCCGAAACAGCCGAGGCTTTCCCAGGTCTTGAGGCTGTCGTCCGTCAGGCCCAGCTGCTCAAAGATGCGGGCGGGGGTATTCGGCATGAAGGGGCCGACCAGTACGGCCGTGAAACGCACGCACTCCGCCAGGTTCAACAGCACGTCGGTCAGGCGCGCCTTCTTTTCCGGATCCTTGCCCAGGATCCAGGGTTGGGTCAGGTCGATGTACTTGTTGCACTCACCGATGACCTTCCAGATCTCGGTCAGTGCCTGGCTGAACTGCAGCTTGTCCATCTGGGCTTCCACCAGCGCAGGCAGCTGGGCGCAGTGATCCTGCAGGGGCTTGTCTTCTTCGGCGACGAAGCCGGCCGGATCCCAGGCGGGCATCACGCCGTCGAAATATTTCTCGATCATCGCCACCGTACGGCTGACCAGGTTGCCCAGGTCGTTGGCCAGGTCGGCGTTCACGCGGGTCAGGAAGCTCTCGTTG
>CACXEB010000341.1 GCA_902766515.1 uncultured Eubacteriales bacterium | reverse complement strand
CAGGTCCGAGTTGATGATGACGGTGGAGATGGTGTACTCGTTCCAGGAGTTGATGAACACGAAGATCAGCGTGGTCACCACGCCGGGCGCGGCCATGGGCAGCAGGATACGGATCAGGGCGGAGACGGAATTGCAGCCGTCGATGCATGCGGCCTGCTCCACGTCCGGCGAGATCGACACGAAGGTGCCGCGGAGCAGCCAGATGGCGAACGCCTGGTTGAAGGCGGCGTTGATGAATACCAGGCCGGTGAGCGTGTCGTTCAGGTTCAGGTTGATCATCAGGCGGGAGATGCCGACCAGCAGCACGACCGGCGCGAACATCTGGCTCATGATCACGAAGCCCAGGTACAGCTTCCGCCCCTTGAAGCGCATGCGCGCCAGCGCGTAGGCGGCGGGGATGCCGCACAGCAGCGCGAGGCAGGTGGCGCCGGCGGAGAGGAGCACGGAGTTCAGCAGGTACCGCAGCACCCCGCGGCCCAGGATGTGGTCCAGGTTGCTCCACAGCCAGGTCTCCGGGAAAATGTGCTGGAAATAGATGTCGGTCGCCTCCGCGTCCGTCCGGAACGCGCTGGTGAACATGATGATGAAGGGATACAGGATGAACGCGCACATGGCGATGACGCAGAAGTACAGGAGGCCCTTGCGCAGCGGCGCGGCGAGGCGGCCCCTGGCCACGACGGTGAGCGCGCAGACCAGGCCGAACAGGATGGGCAGCTCCAGCCACCAGGTGAGGTTCAGGCTGGACGTGGTGTTCTTCAGCAGCGCGGCCGTTTCCGCGCCGCCCGCACCCTGGTAGATCAGCCGGTCGGCCGCCGCCAGCACGGCGTCCCCCGGGGAGGGCGCGACGCCCGCCGCGTACAGGCTGATGCGGCGGTTGATGACGACGTTAGTGGCGAGCACGAACACGACGGACACGGCCAGCGCGGCGAGCGCGAGGAAGACCGCGGCATTCCGCGGCAGGCGCGCGCGCAGGGGCAGCCGCCGCCAGGGGGCGTCCAGGGACCCAATGCAGCCCAGCGCGGCCAGCGCCACCGCGGCGGCGCCGAGGGCCGGCATCAGGACCAGCAGCCAGCCGGTCGGGAAACCGGTCCGGACAAAGTCCCAGCCGCTGCAGCTGATTTCCTTGTTGACGCGGAACACGATCAGGGAGGTCGTCTGGCCCTTGGAATTGACGCGCTCAATGATTTCCTCGGATACGTCCGTCTCGATGCCGCGGCTCTCATAATCCCGGACCAGGGCGTCGATCTCCTCCCGGGCCGCCTTGTACCGCTCGTCGCCGACAAAGGTATTGCCGCTGCGCTTGGTGTACACGTTCGCCTCGAAATGATAGACGGGCAGGAAGAGCGGGACCAGCGAAAGCGCCAGCAGCAGGCCGGCGGCGGCCAGGGCGAGGACGTTGATGCGGCGTGTCGTCATGATTCGTCATCCTCCTTCCGCATGGTGACGATCATGTAGGCGCCCGCGCACGCGCAGAGGATCAGGAAGCCGACGACGGACAGGGCGGTCGCCGGGCCCTTGCGCTGCTCGGTAAAGGCGAGCATGTACAGGTAGGTGACGAGCGTGTCCGTCTTGTGCGCCGGCGCGCCGCGGGTGATCGTGTAAATGATCGGGAAGGAATTGAACACGTAGATGATGTTCAGCACCGTGCTCACGGTCAGGGACGGCCGGACGAGGGGAATGGTCAGGTGCCGGAGCTTCTGCCAGTAGCTGGCGCCGTCCACGGTCGCCGCCTCGTAATAGCTCGTGTCGATCGACTGCAGGCCGGCCAGCACGCAGAAGGTGACGAAGGGCACGGTCACGAAGATGCCGATGCCGCATTCCCAGATGAAATCCACCACATAGTTGGCCGTGCGCCAGGGGATGGACTGGCTGATGATGCCCAGGTTGAGCAGGGTGTTGTTGAGCGCGCCGTACTCGGAATTGATGATGTATTTCCAGACGGACGCCTGGACGACCAGCGTGGTGGCCCAGGGGAACACCATGATGGACCGGGCGACCTTCCGGCCGAAGAACTCCGCGTTCAGCATCAGGGCGGCGATGAAGCCGATCAGGGTGGACAGGCCCACGACGGACACCACCCAGATCAGCGTGTTCAGCATGACGCTGCCGAATTCCGGCGCGGTGACGGCGGCCACGTAGTTGTCCAGCCCGTTGAAGCCGCCGACGACGCCGGAGCGGGAAATCTCACTGAAGGACAGCTGGAACACGATGCAGATGGGATACACGACGAATACGCCCATCAGCAGCAGGCTGGGCAGCAGCCACACATAGGGCTCCCATTTATGCCGGACAAGGATGTTATTCAAAGCGCTGTCCTCCCCAGATAAAAAAGTGGAACGCCGCACGAGCGTTCATCCCGTGCGGCAGTTCCCAGTTTGGCGTTCAGATTACTCGCCGGCGATCCTGGCCTGCAGGGCATCCAGCAGGGGACGCACGGCCTCGCCGGTCAGGGCGCGCTGTTCCACGTCGACCACGACGCCGTTGCGGACATCGGCCCACTTGGCGTTGGCGGCGGGATAGAAGCGGCAGTTGGCCAGCACGTTCAGCCACGCTTCAAAGCTCGGATCGGAGGCCACGAGGGCGCCGACCGCGGAGTTGACGGCGGGCAGGAAGGTTTCCATGGAGACCCAGCCGACATAGTTGGCGGGATCATAGAAGAACTTGAGGAACTTGCCGATGGCCTCGTTGCGGGCCGCCTGGTCGGGCGCGCTGTCGTCGCGGAACGCCATCACGCGGTCCATGACGCCCACGGAGGAGCCGGTCGCGCCTTCGTTGTGCGGGATGTCGGCGGTCACAAAGTCCACGGTGAAGCCTTTTTCAGCCAGGTACTGGGGCAGCTGGTTGGGCGCGATGACCATCGCCAGCTTGCCGGCTCCGAACAGATCCTGCAGTTCATAGCGGGTCTGGGTGGAGGGGCTGGGGTTGGCGTAGCCGCTGTTGAT
>CACXEB010000340.1 GCA_902766515.1 uncultured Eubacteriales bacterium | reverse complement strand
CCCATCGACCAGACGGCCAGCCCGGCATCGTCCATCTTGCGCCGCACCTCGCGGGCCTTGTCCAGGGAAATCTCAGCGATGTTCTGCCCGTCCACGCCGCGGATCTCCAGCCCGTCCAGGCCGTTGCGGCGCATCGCGGCGATCTGTCCGTCCACCTGTCCGGACGCCTCGTCCGCGAACGCGTAAATCTTCAGCTCATTCATCCGTTTATCCTCCTTCTCTGACGTATCAGTCAGTCAAAGCCTTCACCGGCACATAGCCCGCCTGGCGGACGGCCTTCTGGCCTTCCTCCCCCACCAGCCAGTTCACGAACGCCTCCGTGTTGGCGTCGTCCCTGCGGTACACCGCGTAATAGTTCACGGTGAAGGGATAGGTCCGCGCCTGCAGGTTTTCCTCCGTGGGCGCGATGCCGTCGATGGCCAGCACCTTGATGCCGCTGTTTTCCACCAGGGTATTGACGTAGTACAGGTAGCTGTAACCGATCGCGCCCGGGCCGTTGTCATAATTGCCGATCTGCCGCACCGCGTCATCCATGCCGTCGGAGATATAGTTTTCGCTGACCGCCTCGATCTCCAGGCCGGCCATGACCATTTCCTCCATGGCGGTCTGGCTGCCGCTGCCGTGGGGCCGCTGGTAGGCGGACAGCTGCTGCGGCTCCCCGCCCAGGGTCGCCCAGGAGGCATGCCGGCCGGTATAGATCTCCCGGATCTGGGAAACCGTCAGGCTGTCCACCGGGTTGGCCTCGTTCACCATGAACACGAACGCGTCGCAGCAGAAGGGAACGTAGACGAGGTCCACCCCGGCGTCGGCCGCCGCCCGGCGCTCATCCGCGTTGGGATAGGTCGCCAGCACCAGGTCGATGGGGTGGGTGTCGTCCATCATCACGCCCTGGCTTTTGATCGTCACCAGGGGATTGGCCCTGCCCCCGATCAGCCGGTCATAGGCATAGGGCGTGGTGGAGAAGTTGACAAAGCCGTTCATGTCCCCTTCCTCCAGGCCCAGCCACTGCCGCGCCAGCTCCATGGCCATCGGCACGCAGACCGTGCTGCCGTCCATGCTGGGCCAGGTGCCCCAGCCCATGATGTACAGATTGTCATAGCCCGGCAGGGGCTGCTTTTCCCCGAGGTGAAAGGTGCCGTCCGTCCCGACCTGCCGCCAGTCCTCGCTCCGGCTGACCGCCTGGTGGATCTGGCCCCAGGAGCCGGCGGACGTCTCCTCTTCCTCCGCGAGGGCGGGCGCCGCCAGAAGCAGGCCCACCAGGCACAGGCTCAGCCACCGATTCCATTGTTTCAGCCGTTTCATTCCGCTTTGTCCTCCTTCTCCGGCACGACGCGCACCTGACCGCTTTGGACCCAGCCCATGTCGTGGCCGTCCGTGACCCGGGTCCATGCTTCCCCTTCCTCCAGCACCCGGACCTGCGTCCCGCCCGCCAGCAGCTTCAGGGTCTCCCCGTCCGGTGCCGCCCGGAGGGGGATGTCGCTCATGAAATCGCTGTGAAAGACGATGCCGTATACATGGCCGGTGCCGTCCGGCACCCGGGTGAGGTCCGCGTCCTGGATCGCGCAGGCAAACGCCGCGCGTGACCCGGGCGCGTCAAAGCGGACAAAGGCGCCGAACAGCATCGCCTTGTACTTCCTGCCTTCCATCGGGATGACCGTTTCCCAGGGCGTCCAGGATGCGTCATCCGGCAGGTGGTTCCACCAGACCTTCATGGGGCTGCGGGGCTTCACCTCCGCGTAGGTGAACAGGGTCTCCGTGCGCAGGTACCGCACATTCGCGATATCGATCCATCCCAGAAGCATGCCGTATCCGTTTGTCCCGGTATAAGCCCCGCCCAGCGGCTCATACAGGGCAACGCGGCCGTTTTCATACCGCCCCATGTACACCGTTTTGCCGCTTTCGTAATAGCGGAGCGAGACCTCCGTGTCCGCGGTATCGTAGATCCTCGCCATTCCCCGGTACCAGGATGAATCCCCTGCCGCGGCTGCCGCGTATATCCTGCCGGGCGCGTTGACCCTGCCCTCGCTTCTGCGGCCGGCCAGCGTATCGCCGTTGTCGCCCCGGTAGACGGCGTCATCCGGATAATACCCTGTCCCCTCGTCCTTTTCCGCCTCCAGGCCGTCCGGCAGGGAGACCAGTTCCAGCGACACGCAGTCAAAAAAGATGTCCCTGCCGATCTCCCGCACCGTCAGCGGCAGCGCGATGGACTGCAGGCGGGTACAGCCGGCAAACGCGGCATCGCCGATGGATTTGAGGCCGATGGGCAGGGATATGGTTTTCAGGAACTCGTTGCCCATCGCGTACGCTTCGATCCGTTCCACGCCGGCGGGCACGTCATAATGGGCGGCCGCGCGGGCGTTGGGATAGGCGATCAGCGTCTTCCCGTCCTTTGAAAACAGCACCCCGTCGACCGTCCGGAAAAGGGGATGGTTTTCCGGCACTTCATAGGCGGACACATCACAGTTGTACAGGCTGCCGAGGATCTCCCCCGCGGGCAGCGCCGCCTCGATGCGCAGGACACCGAACCCGCAGTAGACGAAGGCGTCGCGTTCGATCACCTCCAGCCCGGCCGGCAGCGTGAACGCCGTGAAATCATACCCGCAGAACGCCTCCATACCGATAAAACGCAGCGTGGAAGGCAGGGTGACCCGGTGAAAGTCCGGATCAAACATCCGGTCAAAGCGCGGGCCGTCCTCAAATTTGGGTTCAATATCCACCAGCGTTTCCCCGGCTTCGTCCCACTCGTCCGTCCTGGCTTCGCCGATGGCCGTCACGCCCTCGAAGATGACCAGCGTATCGTCCCGTACGTCGCAGAAATCAAAATATCCCCTGTCCTCCCAGTCCTCCCGCCAGTCATCCGCGTATTCGGTTTCTTCGGTTTCTTCAGTTTTATCCGCGGCTGCGAACGCCGCGGCAGGGATCAGCAGCAGCATGAACAGCAGCACAAGAATCCGTTTCACCTTCATCCTCCCCGGCAGCCCATCGTCAACCCAGCACCGGTCCCCCGGCGCTTTCCCGCATCCTATCCCGGCCATTATACCAGATTTTCCCGCCTGTGAAAAGGGGCCGGCGGACGCACACTGTAAACAACACTGCATACAGTCCATGCGCGCGCAAAAGGCCCGGGGCGGTGATCCCGTCCCGGGCCTCTGTGATTCACATGTTTCAGTTTTGAAGCATTACGGATTCAGGAACGCGTTCAGCTGACGGTTCGCTTCGTCCACGATCTTCTGCATGCCGGCGGCGTCCAGCTTGGCCAGCAGCTCCGGCAGGGCCGTTTCGGGATCCACAACGCCGGTGAACAGGCTCAGGGCATAGGCTTCCTTGACGTTGGTCACGGCCGCCACCTCGGTCTCCACAGGCTTGATGTCAAAGGTGAAACCGTAGACCGGCAGCTTCTTGGAGCCGGCATAGAATTCGGCAAACCGCTGCTGGAAATCGGCACCCTGGCCCTTCTGGGGCGGCAGGATGGTGACGTTGCCCACGCCGTTGGTCCAGGGGGAATAGGTGCCACGCGCATCGGCGACGAATTCCACTTCGCCCGCGTCGTTCAGGTTATAGTGAATGCCTTCCACGCCGTAGTTGAGCAGGGTCATCACATAGGGATCGGTATTCAGCAGGTTGAGGAACTTCATCGCTTCTTCCGGATGCGCGGAGTTGGCGGAGATGGCCATCATCGCGCCCTGGACGGAGGTGTTGTCGATGTAGGGAGCGTCCGTCGTCATCAGGTAGGCCACTTCGATGCCGCGCTGTTCAGACGTGGTGAACTCGTAGCCGTACAGGGAGACTTCGGAGGAAATCAGGTAGTTCGCGGTGTTCTGCGCGTTGCGCCAGGTATCCGTGGCCGTCTCGCCGATGCCGATCGCGGGATCGATGTAGCCGGCGGCGTAGTATTCGCGCATCTGTTTGGCGAACTGTTCAAACTCGGGGGTGGCATACTTGTTCACGAAGACGTTGCCGTACACGCCGGGGGTGGAGACGTCTTCCACATTCATGTAGTAGCTCAGCAGGCTGTTGGCGTCGCCGGTGACGATCGGCGTGCCGTTCACGTTGCGCTCGGCGACCGCGCCTTCAAAAATGAAGGGATAGAAGGTCTCGCCGCCGCGCTCCTGCTCCTCGCCTTCCTTGACCTTGGCGAAGATCTCGCCCCAGCCGTAGAAGCCCGCGTCCTTCACGTCATCCAGCGTGTAGCCGTACTTTTTGAGCAGGGTCACGTTCACGTCCCAGGTGTTCATGGTGGCGAAGTCCTTGAAGCCGGGCACGGCGTAGATGCCTTTTTCACCGTCGGGGCCTTCGGTCTTTGCGCCTTCGAACAGCAGATCCGGCAGGGTCGCGGTCAGGTCCTGGCCATAGGCGGCCAGCAGGTCGTCCTCCGGATCGTCCAGGCGGACATAGGCGCCCTTCCGGGCATAGGGAGCGTACTCGTTCTTGGTCCAGGAGCAGGTGAACATGATGTCATATTCATCGCTGCCGGTGTTCACGGCGTT
>CACXEB010000339.1 GCA_902766515.1 uncultured Eubacteriales bacterium | reverse complement strand
TATTTACAAACGGTCAAGAAACTGATATAATGCGCGTGGCTCAATGTCACATTTCAACTGGAGGTAACTATGTCATACATTCTCAGCTGCTGCTCTACGGCGGACATTTCCAAGGAACATTTCGAAAAGCGGGACATCCGGTATATCTGTTTCCACTACCAGCTGAACGGCAGGGACATGCTCGACGATCTCGGACAGTCCATGCCCTTCGACAAGTTCTATCAGGCGATGGTGGACGGCGCGGAAACGCGGACCTCGCAGATCAACATGGAGGAATACCTCGCATATTTTGAAGGCTTCCTGAAGAACGGGTACGATGTGCTGCATCTGACGCTTTCCAGCGGCATTTCGGGCTCCATCAACTCCGCCAATGCCGCGGCGGAGCAGCTCCGGGCGCGGTATCCGGAGCGGACGATCTATATCGTGGATTCCCTGGCCGCGTCCTCCGGCTATGGCCTGCTGATGGACAAGCTGGCTGACCTGCGCGACGAGGGCATGTCCCTGGACGAGCTGGCCCGGTGGGCCACGGATCACCGCCTGATGGTGCACCACTGGTTCTTCTCGACGGACCTGACGTTCTATATCAAGGGCGGCCGCGTCACCAAGACGGCCGGCTTTGTGGGCAAGCTGCTGCACATCTGCCCGCTGCTCAATGTCAATCACCTGGGCCAGCTGATCCCCCGGGAAAAGGTCCGCACCAAGAGCAAGGTCATCCAGACCATCGTGGACCGGATGGAGGAGCACGCCCAGGACGGGCTGAACTACAGCGGCAAGTGCTATATCTCCAATTCCGCGTGCCTGGAGGACGCGAAGGCGGTGGCCAGGCTGGTGGAGGAGCGCTTCCCCAAGCTGAAAGGCAAGGTGGAAATCAACTCCATCGGCACCACGATCGGCAGCCATACCGGCCCCGGGACCGTCGCCCTGTTCTTCTTCGGCGACGAGCGCTGGAACTGATATGGGGCCCGCGCAATACTGGGAGGCCGCGCAGAAAACCTGCGTGACCATGGGCGATCTGGCGGTCGACCGCGAGACGACTGCGATGCTGCGCCGCATCGGCGCAGCGCTTCGCCAGCCTGTGAATAAAAAGGCCGCGCGCCAGGCGTATGAGCTGGCCAACCAGGCGCGGGACGCCATGACGCAGGGCGACATGGAGGATGCCCGGCGGCTGCTGACGGCGCTGGGCGCGGCCCTGAACCCGCAGGCGGCGCCGGAAAAAGCGCCTGGAGCGCCGGCGGCCCCGGCGGAACAGCCCGCGCGGCAGGCCCCGCAGCCGCCCGCCGGGCAGCGCAAAACGCCCGCCGGGGAGATCGAACCGCAGCGGAAAAAGCAGTCCGCCCTGCGCGGCTGGATGTTGCGGACCTTCGGCGGCGAAACGGGACGGATCAAGGCCGAGATCGGTCAGCTGGAAAACCGGATCGCCGAGTGGGAAGACAAGCGGGCCGCGTTCACGCGCGAGCGGGAACAGCTGCAGGCGAAGGTGAATGCGCTGGTTGCCGAGGCGCGGAAGCTGGACCCGAAATCCGCGGCCTACCAGGAGCTGCGGCACCAGGCCATGATGATCAAGCCCCAGGCGGACGCGTACGGCGCGCAGATCACCCGCCTGCTGGTCAACACAGAGAAATTTTCCGGCATTATCGCCGCCTACCGGTCGAGCCTCCTGAACCGGGAGACCGGCCTGGACGGAGCGGAGGTCGGCCGCATCGACGCGATGATGGACACGATCCACGAAGCGAACGAGGAAGCCGAGGCCCTGCAGCGGGAGCTGGATGCCATCGACGGCCGGGTGGCCGGCCTGGCGCAGGCGTTTTCCGCGCCGGCACAGGCGCAGGCATCCGACACCTTCTTTGACGACCTGGTTTGGGGACCCGCGCAGGAAGCGCCCGCCGCGCCGGCGGCTGCCCCGGCGGCTGCCCCGGCGGCGGAAAAAGCGCCTGCCGCCGTGCCGCCTGCAAGCGAACCGGCGGCTCCGGCGGACGAAGCGGCGACGCCGCCCGAACCGGCGGACAGCGCGGAGGAGGCCCCCGGGGCCGCTCCGGCGCCCGCGGCGGGCGAACCGATGGCATAGAGCACCTACGGACGCAAATACAGATGGGAGGATGCGCATGGCAATCTTTGACAAACTCCGCAGCGCCCTGGGCGGCGGCAAACCGAAAGCGGACAAGGCAAAAATCCAGAAGCAGATTGACGCATGGGAAGCGCAGCGGGACAAGCTGCAGCAGGAGCGGGACAAGCTGCAGGCCGATCTGCAGGCCAAGGTGGAAAAGGCGCGGACGCTGAAGCCCCAGTCCCGCGAATATGACGAGCTGCGGCACGAAGCGCTGGTCATCAAGCCCGAGATCGACATGCTGGACGGGCACCTGGCCCGCCTGAAGGCCAACATCGAAAAATACCACAAGGTCCTTTCGGTCTACCGCACAAGCGAACTGACCAAGGAGACGAAGCTCAACGAGGCCGAGCTGACGAAGATGGAGGTCATGATCGAGGAGATCAGCGAATCGGTCAATGCTGCGGCCGAGCTGGATTCGGAGTTCGACGCGGTCATCCGGAAGAGCGACCAGATCCACCAGCGCATGGCGGAACAGGCCGCGCGGCCGACGGACACCTTCTTTGACGACCTGGTCCGTGAAACGGAGCCCGAAGCTCCGGCGGAGGATGATCCGTTTGCGCAGATGATCGCCGAAGCGAACGCGGCGGACAGCGGCGCGGACGGGGAAGCCCCTGCCGCCGAGCCTGCCCCGCTGGCGGAATGAACGAATTCGGAATACAGCGAAGGGAGTTTTACGATGAAAAAGCCTGAGTTTCTGAAATCCAAGGAGGAAAAGGCGCTCGAAAGGAAGATCGCGGTCAAGAACGGCATCCGCAGCCTTGAAAAGGTCAGCAAGAAGCTCGAATCGAAGCAGGACGAGCTGCTGGGCATCGCCCGCGAGGCGCGTGAAAAGGGTGTCAAGCAGCAGTATGCCATGGCGGTCAGCGGCCTCAAAATGATTATCGCTTACCGCAAAAAGTCGGAGGCGATGGTGCTGCAGCTCAAGCTGGCCGAGTCCATGCGGGACCTGACTGCCATCTCCTCCCAGTTTGTCAACCTGATGGGCGGCCTGGGCAAGGAACTCACCACCGTGGCGAACAGCATCAACTCCGCCAAGAACCAGATGGAGTTTGAAAAGGGCATGGCCTCTGCCGAAATGGCCATGGACCAGCTTTCGGACTTCATGGAGGACGCGGGCATGGGCTTCACCGACATGCAGATGAGCGATGAGGAAATGGACCAGGAGATCGAGAGCCTGATCAGCGCCGACGTGTCCGGACAGGCGGGCAGCATGGAGGCCGATCTGGAGGCCAAGCTGGCCAGCCTGAAAGGCCAGCTGCAGAATACGCAGGGGTAAGGCGATGGCAAAAGATCAGGGCGCGATGCGTATGTTTGATACGTACAAGCATGCCGCCGAGGTTGCGGAGGGCGCCGGACGGTACCAGGAGGCCGCGGCGCAGTACCGCCTGGCAGCCAAATGCCTGTACGAAAGCGCAAAGGATATCCGGGGATCGGCGCGGGAGAGCCTGATCCGGCGCGGCGACCTGCTGGTGCAGATCGCGGACGCCATGGAGAAGAAGGCGAAGGAGCAGGCCAGCGCCAGGCTCCGCGCGGAAGCAGCCGCCCGGGAGAAAAACGGCCAGGGGAAAGCCGGCCAGCAGAAAGCGGCCGACGGCGCGGACGAGCCGCCGGAGAATATCGAGGACCTTAAGAAAGAGCTGTACAGCTATATCGGGCTGGAGGTCGTCAAGCAGGAAGTCGAAAGCCTGATCAATTACGTGACCGTCATGCAGCACCGGCGCCAGGCGGGCCTGCCGCTGCCGGACCTGAGCCTGCACATGGTCTTTTCGGGCAACCCCGGCACCGGCAAAACGATGATCGCCCGGCTGATGGCCCGCATCTACAAGAGCCTGGGCATCCTGTCCAAGGGGCACCTGGTGGAGACGGACCGCGCGGGCCTGGTGGCCGGCTATATCGGGCAGACGGCCATCAAGACCAAGGAAGTCATCGACTCCGCCAAGGGCGGCGTACTGTTCATCGACGAGGCATAGGCCCTGACCACCCGGGGCGGCGGGCAGGATTTCGGCCAGGAGGCCGTGGACACGCTGCT
>CACXEB010000338.1 GCA_902766515.1 uncultured Eubacteriales bacterium | reverse complement strand
GCATGAAATCCATGGGCTGGGTCTGCGGAAGGCTGTGCCGGGCGTTTGATGACCGGCGTTTCCGCATGGACCGGCTGGGTATCGCGGCGCCTGTTTCCTTCAAAGTGATCCGGCCGGTGTTCCGGCGGGCCATGACCAGCGAGGGCGGACACCGTCTATGAGCCAGCCGTTTATCTGCCATCTCTGTCCCCGGGACTGCGGCGCTGACCGGTATGAGGACAAAGGCGCCGGCTATTGCGGGGCCGGCCTCCTGCCGCGCGTCGCCAGGGCCGCGCTCCACTATTGGGAAGAGCCGTGCATCTCCGGCACGCGCGGCAGCGGGACTGTCTTCTTTTCCCGCTGCACGCTCGGCTGCTGTTACTGCCAGAATTATGAGATCAGCCACGGGGGATTCGGACAAATCGTCACGGCGGCGCGGCTCGCGGACATATTCCGGTCGCTGTATGATCAGGGCGCCCACAACCTGAACCTGGTCACAGCCACGCCGTACTGGCCGGCCGTGCGCGAGGCGCTCGACCTGTACCGGCCGCCGATTCCGGTGGTATGGAATACCGGCGGGTACGAACGGGTGGAAACCATCGCCGCGATGAAGGGGTATGTCGACATCTTCCTGCCGGACCTCAAGCATGTCTCCTCCCGGCTGTCCGCGCTGTGCGCCGGCGCGCCGGATTATTTCGAAGCGGCGTCAAAAGCCGTCAAGGCGATGTGCGCCCAGGCGGGACCGCCTGTCTATGACAGCGCCGGCATGATGCAAAGCGGCGTGATCGTGCGCCACCTGATCCTGCCGGGCTGTACGGTGGACAGCATGCGGGTCCTGGATTATATCGCGGAGGCGCTGCCGAAGGGTACGCCGGTCAGCCTGATGCGCCAGTATACGCCGATTTCGCAGTGTACGGTCCCCGGTCTCCAGCGGCGCATCACGGACCGGGAATACAGGCGCGTCCTCGGGCATTTCCAAAGCCTGGGGCTGACGGGCTATACGCAGGAAGCGTCGGCCGCTGAGCGGGAGTACACGCCGCCTTTTGACCTGACCGGCGTCTGAAAACGCTACCGGAACATGGGGCTGGGCATCGGCACGGTTTCGCAGCGGTCCTGCGCCATGCCCGGGGCCGCCGCCAGGCAGGCGTTGTAGACGGCGCGTTCCCCGAAGCGCCCGCGGATCTGGTCGATGGCGTCGTCCAGGGCTTTCTGGCGGGCGCGTTTGAGATAGTCGTTGAACAGGTCGATCTGCAGCGGCTGCCGGTCGGATACGGGTTGGATGCCCCGGATGGTGAGGGCGCGGACAGGCTTGTCCCAGCGATATTCCGCCTTGAACAGCGCGTAGCCGGCGCACGCGATCTCATACGGACTCTGCGTCGGCTGGCCGAGGGGCATCTGCCACTGCTTCCAGCCCAGGTCGCAATCCCTGACGGTTACCTGGACGCCCTTTGCCTGAAGCTCATGGACCCGCAGCCGATGCCCGACGTCCTGCGCCAGCGCCAGCAGCACCAGCCAGACCTCATAGCCGCTTTCCAGGTCCCGGGTGCAGGTCACGCCATGGCCGACGCTCTTGACGGGCGGCACATAAGCGCAGGGCATTACCTGCGCGCCGTCCGTGCCGTTGGCAAAGGAATGCAGCATCAGCCCGTTGACGCCGAATTTGCATTTGAGCAGGCCGGGATCCGTCCGCGCCAGGGCCCCGATGGTGGTGATCCCCATCATGCGCAGCTTGCGCGTGGTCGCCGGTCCGACATACAACAGTTCCGATACGGGCAGCGGCCAGACGGTATCCCGGTATCCGGAGCGCGTGATGACGGTCACCGCGTCCGGTTTTTTCATGTCGCTGCCCAGCTTTGCAAAGACTTTTGAAAAGGAAACGCCGACGGAGACCGTGAGCCCCGTCTCGGCCTGTACGGCGCGGCGGATGGCTTCGGCCGTCCGGCGGCCCACGCCTTCCACATCGTTGGTGAAGGGCAGCTCGATCCAGTTCTCATCCATGCCGAAAGGCTCGATGGTTTCCGAGTAGCGCCTGTATATCCGCCGGACAAGGCGGGAATATTTCAGGTACAGGTCATATCGCGGCGGCACCATGATGAGCCCGGGGCAGACCTGCTGCGCCTGCCAGTTGGCCATACCCGTTTTGACGCCGCTCCGCTTGGCCGGATAGCTGGCGGTTAGCACGATGCCGTGCCGGTTCTCCGTGGAACCGCAGACGGCTACCTTTTTGCCTTTCAGCGCGGGCGATTCGTTCATTTCCACGGACGCGTAAAAGCAGTTCAGGTCGCTGTGCAGAATCACGCTCAAGGCGCACATCTCCTCCTGTCGGTTTTGCACAGCTATGATAGCATAGAAATAATAACTTTACAAGTTAAATATTCTGTGCTATACTCAGACGGCAGGAGGTGGCAGACCATGATACAGGAATTACCCGTATATGTTCGCGAATATGTCGAGGTCAACGTGGATTTTTCGCCGGACGGCGCCATGATCCCGCGGGTGCTGATCTGGGAGGACGGCCATCATTATCTGATTGACAGGATCAAAGCCGTGCAGGCCGCGCCGGCGCTGAAGGCCGGCGGCCAGGGGGACCGCTATACCGTCATGATCCAGGGGCAGGAGCGGTACCTGTTTTTTGAGCACAACGCCGACTACGGCCATGAGCGGGTCGGCAAATGGTTTGTGGAAAAAAAGCTGCCGGTCCCGGTTCAATCCGTTCCGGCCCGATAGGCAGCGACCTTTTTTTCGGTCCTGTGTTCGCAAAAACGGCTGACGGCCAGCGGCAGCTCGCCGACGGCCAGCACCAGCAGGATCATGATCAGCGCATAAGCATAGATATCCTGGTACTCGTTGAAATAGCTGCTGCTGTAAATCGCCTTGCCCAGGGAATTCCGGGTCTGGACCAGGTATTCCGTCGTCACGATCAGGCGGATGCCCATGCCGATCGCGCTGATATAGGCCTGCTTCAGGTATCCGCCCATGAGCGGCAGGTAGACGCTGAACAGCACCCGAAGGTTGAAGGCGCTGTTGACACGGTACACGTCGATCAGTTCGGGCGCGATCCTCCGGCAGCCCTCGCTGGCGGCTTCGCTGATCAGGGGCACCAGCATGAGGCAGGTCGCGATCAGGGGGACCCGGTCATAAGGGGTCAGCACCATGATGATCACGACCATCACGATCATGGGGATCGACCGCAGCAGGACCATCAGGGGCCTCAGCAGGGTATGCGTCCACCGGTTGATCCCCTCCATGAGGCCGATCGCTGTGCCCACCACGGTGGATACCGCCATCGCCTGGACCAGGTGCCAGAGCGTCACACCGATTTTCTGCCATGTCTGCCCGTTGGACAGCAGGCTGAAAAAGGCCCGCAGGATCTCCATGACCCCCGGAAAGACGAGCCGGTCTCCCTTGATCCAGCCGGCAGCCTGGATCAGGCAGCCCAGCAGGATGATTCCCAGGCAGAGCGTCAGCGCTTCCCGGGCCTTGCCATTCTTCTTCTCCATCCGTTTCGTGTCCGCTCCCCATGATTCCGCCGTCCATTTCCCGGCAAGCCGGGCGGACGGCGGCATTTTTCTGTCCCCGTCCGTTCAGGCGGCGCTTGTATTATACATCAATCACCGGCCGCCGTCCATCCGGTCGTGGGAAAAAGAAAAGGGGTAGGGATCAGTCTTCACAGCCCAACGACGTATCAGACTGTCCTATGCGGCACGGAATCCCAGCGTCCGCTGATTGATTCGGCGGATGAGGCCGCAGGCCGAATCGGAATCTCTCTAAACCGTCCAATCCCTAAAGTCAGAGGCATATTACCCTGTCAACTGCGGCACGGAATCCCGGAGTCCGCAGGTTCATCCGGCGGATGAGGCCAAAGGCCGAAACCCGTAGGGCGATGGGATGGGAGGGCCGCAGATGACGTGGCGGGGGGAGCGCGAGGGGGCACACCCTCGCATAAAATCCGCAGCAGCGGCATGTACGGTGCGAGGAAGAAATCGCGTTAGCGATTTCTACCTTGCAGATTTGCCGCCCGGGAGCCCCATTAAGGGGCGACAGGCAAATCTGAGAGGGGGGTTCCGCAGGGGGGACGCAAGTCCCCCCTACGGTCACTGTTCACCCTGTGAACAGTGACAAAAAATGGGCTGCCGAAGCAGCCCGGTTGGTAGTGGAACAGGTTTACGGATTGCACATGGTGATGACCATTTCCCGCGCCTCGCGCCAGGTGATTTCGGCGGAGATTTCGGGATGGTCCGGATACAGCGCCTCCCAGAGTGCGGCGTCGCAGTCCAGCAGGTGCGTGGCCGACGCCTGCCAGATCAGGTTCGCGCGCTGCTGCGTATTGCCCAAGGTACGGCCGGCGGAGGCGACGCGGACAGCCATGATGTTCCGGTAGTTGAACTCGGCGCTTTCAAAGACCGCGGCGATCTGGTCCGGCGTGGACATTTCGTGAACACGGGTGAGCAGCGTCTCGTCGACCATCGTGTGATGGTTGCAGATCAGTTCACGCAGGCGCAGGCGCTTGCTCTGGTCGGTATAGACCCTGTACACGCAGGCGTTGGGATTTACGCCGAGGATCACCGTCTGGTAATGGCCGGTGATGACGCTGTCCGGACGTTTCGGATCGGGCGCGTGATGCAGGGCATAGCACAGATCGATGCAGCGCAGCATGATCTGCTCGGACAGCAGCTTGCTGATCTCGGCTTCCGTCTTGCCGGTCAGGGCGGCGGCGTAATTGTCCAGGTAACGGCGGTAGGCGATATAGCTGTTCAGGATGGCCGCGCCGGAATCGGTCGGCTGCGAACGCATCAGCTCTTTGTACAGGGAATCGAGCGCTTCACGCCAGAGGGCCTCAGCCTTGGGATACGCGGTTTCAGGCGCTTCATCCCGGATCAGCGCGCTGATCTCGTCCGCGATGTGCTGGTGCTCAGCGCAGTAGGTCAGGGTATACTCGGCCGTGTCAGCGCCCTTGGAGACCAGCGTACGCACGCAGCTATCGTCGGACGGAGCGCTCTTTTCCTTCTTTTCACCGCGGGTCGGGCTGATGACCGGTTCCGATATCATATAATAGGGCCATCCGTCTTCGAACTGCGCGTTGGCGATGGCATGGTTCCAGACCTCATACGGTTCGCAGATGTCTTCAGCCCTGACCTGGTAGCTGAAGAGTTCCGTATGCTCCTCCCCGGGCAGCAGCTGGGGCAGGAGAACCAGGACACCATAATCTTCTGTTTTCAGCGTGTCGCTGATTTCAACGTTGGTGAGGATTACATTGCCGACGTTCTTGACATAGATCTCATAGTCGATCCATTCGCCGAGGGCGTACTTGCCTTCCTTGTCCGGTGTGCTGATTTCCTTCTTGGTAATCAGCAGCTCGACGTGCTTTTCCTCCAGGCCGGCGGGACGGATCACCTTGTTGCTGGTGACCTCAAATCCAACGTTGTTCGCGGTGGCAATCGCTCTTGCCTGGTTTTCGACCATGCCGGTGATGGCGGCGTCCGGATAGGTAACGCTGTATTCATAGGTGATGATATCCGTGAAGCCGGGCATCACATTCGTGTAGTTACCGATCAGGCCGTACGGATAGGTCTCCGCCCCCAGCGGGTCATAGATCGTCACGGAGGAGTACGTCGCGTTGGAGTTGTTCCGGATCTCCACTTCGTACTTGATCTTTTCTCCCGGCTGATAGAACAGGTGGTTGTCCGGATCGTTTACACAGCGCTTGAGCAGGATGATATCATCCGGCCGTTGGATGACATACAGCGGCGCGCTGACAATGTTGGAGTAGGTTATATAATCCTCGTCTTCCCCGGGTACGCCGTAAATCACCCAGGCCTGATTGAACAGTGTGGGGGCGAACTTGAGTCCTTCCTCGCTGACCGTATAGTCGAAAGGCACGGTCCAGGACTCACCCGGCTGCAGCTCCTTCCTGCTCTCGATCACCGAATTCTCCTGTGTTTCGAGCTGCAGGTTATCGCCTACGGCGAGTCCGGTGACCACCGTATCCGATGTATTGGTCACGGTCATGCTGTAATGAATGACTTCGTTCAGCTGATAACCGGACGGATCCTTGGGCTCGCCGATACGTTCCTTCACAATGGTCACGGGATCAGCCGCTTCCTCGTCAGTCAGCTGGATCTTCATTTGGGCCGTGTTGGAATACATCGTGTTTTCGTCGCTGTTGGCGTATACGATGGTTCCCTCCGCATAGACTTCGCGTACCACGGCGCCGGCTTCCATATCCTGCGGGACGACATGTGTATACTGATGGACAGTGATTTCGTCGCCGGGATCCATGATTTCGTTGAAGTGGTCAAACCATTCGGTGATATCTTCACCGGCCTGCGGTTCATTGCAGCCCGGATAGTAGTAATTGAAAATGTTGCTGAACATCACGGGCACATTTCCGGTATTCCGGAGCGTGAACTTGGCGCCTACCTGATCGCCGACGCCGGCACCAGGCGCGGGGAAGCTCTCACAGGTCAGGAGCAGTTCTGCATGGTCATGCGATTCTGTCAAATCGAATGTCAGCTGGACCGTATTCGTCATGCATTTGATCGGTTCCGGGCCCTCATACCAGATGTAATCCATCATGAAATCACGCTGAACGATGCCGGCCTCAATGTCTTCATCAGTCACGATGATTTTATAGTTGCAGGTGAAACCGATACCGGTGGTGACGATGGCGTCCTCCACCTCGTCGTGCTTGTCCATATAATTTCTTTCGATGGGGTTGCAGCGCAGCCCGGTGATGATTACTTCAGCAAGGCCTTCATTGGTGGCGACCAGCTGGACGGGAATGACGGTGCCGGTGGTGACGATCTCAGGCGCCGTGCCGGTCCCGGCCAGCGTCAGATACCCGCCGGATTCATGGCCGAGGGCACCGGCAATCAGGTCAATGTATACATCATCAGGCCAAACCTCCATGCCTGAAATAGGATCTTTGCCGAGCGCCGCGAAGCGGACTTCGAAGTTCACATCATTTGCGTCGTCCGCCGTGACGATATAGGTGAAATCTTCCGAGTACGACTTTCCGGGATCCAGCGTCACATGGCCCACAGGCATTTCGTAAGCGTTATACAGGCACACGTCGTTCAGATGGATGGTGCCGGTATTGGTGACGGTCACGTGGAAGGTGATGACGTCGTTTTCATAGTAGGGCTCCTTTTTGCCGCCGACAACGTACGCCGCCAGCGTGAGGTCCCGCAGGTGTCCGGCCTCGGCAATCTGCAGCTGGCAGACGGTATTGGCCTCGGCGGGCGCATCATTGCTGTCGACATAGGTGACCTCGAGGGGCTTGAACAGGATGCCGCCCTGGTAGTAGGCCTTATTGCAGTCCGCCGTGTCAATCGTGCCTTTCAGGTAGCAGGTATAGGTTTCAAACGGGTCCATCGACTGGGGCCAGCCGCCGTCCAGGCTATCGTTATAGGAGTCCAGGTAAAGCGTCTGGTCCGAGTTGTTCGACAATGTCAGTTCAAATGTATAGTCTTCGTTGGCGTGATAAACCCTGTCGTCCACCAGCTTTGACTCAAGACCGATGGAGAGCTCGGATTCGTCATGGGCCGGGAGTGTCTGGGTGCCGGCGTCAATGAATTCCTGTGTTTCTTCCTTGCCGCATACCGTGCAATTGCGCTTCCGGATCCCATACACATCCTCTGCGGGTTCCTGGACGACGGTCCATTCGCTCCAGGTGTGCGGGGCAAGGTCGCCGGTATACTGCCAGGCGGTATGTCCGCAGACCTTGCAGGTCGCCTGTTCGCGGGCGCGCTCCAGGCAGGTAGCCTCCTTGATCAGCGTCGCGGGACCGTAGGAATGGCCTGTCGGCGGGATGGCTTCCTTGACCATTCTGTTGCCGTCCCAGCGTACGCGTTCACCGGGTTCTGTACAGGTGGGCAATTTCGTGATGTCCCACGGGCTGGGTCCGCTGGGGCCGTCAGCCAGCGCGGGCAGCAGGATGGACGCGGCCATCAGAAGCGCCAGCATCAGTGCGGGCAATCTGGTTTTTTTCATGGTGATAACCTCCTGTCATAGTTGTCAGTCCGGGTGATGGTGAATTACCGGGATACTCCGGGTGCAAGAAGGGTAGGTGGTTCCGCAGGCGTCCTGGTCTGGGTGGTCGTCGTTGTTTTTGTAAACACAGGCTGATATGTCTTGGATACGTTCAGGGTGTGGATGAGCATTTCCGTCACATTTTTGTTGAAATCGATCTTCATGTCGTCAAATTTCCAGTAGCTGATCTTCTTGCCGCTGGGAATGATCGCTTTGACCCGGATGGTCACCTGGCCGCCGATCTCAGTCCTGTTGGTCGCCCGGTTGACATAGTTGTCTGTGAAATCGAACATTTTGATCCAGCCGCCGGCACCCTTCAGGTCCTTGCGGACATGGCAGAGCTTCGCGTGAATGGTCTGCACGATCAGGATTTCCCCGGTGCGGATGGACTGGATGGCCTCCGCGGAAAGCAGCGTCTGGCTGCTCTGGCCCTTCGCAACTGCTTCGACGATGATGCTGTCGGTGACATTATCCAGGGTGAAGTAAGTGGGCACCCGGTTAAAGTCATAGCGCACGCCGTCGATGACCCAGTAGTCGATCGTCTTTCCCTTCGGCAGGCTGGCGGTCACCTTGACCTTGACGGGGCTGTCAAAGGATACAGCGCTGTACTGCCCGCTGTTCTTTTTTGAGGTATACTCAATATAAGCGCCGTAGGCCTGGATGGTGATGTCTCCGTCGCCGTCCGTCGGCAGCATCGCTCCCGGTACGGTCTTGACGGTCGTCTTGGCCGGGGAGGCTTTGACGGTGGAACCGGATTTGGAGGGCGGCGGATCCTTGACGAGGAACTGCCATTTGACATAGCCGGATTTCCCGCCCCAGGTGACATAGGCCGCCGTTTCAGTGGACAGGTTGGAGTCCGTTTCGAGCTTGGTGCCGTA
Source organism: uncultured Eubacteriales bacterium (assembly GCA_902766515.1). The sequence goes on along the minus strand of CACXEB010000338.1, from coordinate 3,343 downwards.
GGGAATGTTGCCGATGACTGCGTTGTTGGCGGGACTGCGCAGGTTGAGGGTTTTCCCGTTCGGCGTAAACACATAATACGTGTCCGCCAGCGCACAGGTACAGATGATCAATACCGCCAGCAGCAGGGTCAGAAAACAGATGCGTTTCATGATTGAACCTCCTTTTCCGGTCGGACAGAGAAATATGGTGGCTGGGCAGCAGTTAACGTTGTTTCCAATGACAGTATACCACAGTTTTGCCTGAATGGCTATACCATAGGGAAAACATTTTGCTTCAAGAACGAAGGAAACAGGCCGGAGCCGGGCGTGCATGGCGCGGCAGCCTTTCATTACCTATAGACGGAGGTCATCTTCATATGTTCCGAAAAATTAAAAAAAGTTGAAAAAAGCCATCACCACTTCCTCATCGGCATATCAGGCCGGAAATCCCGCATTTCAGGGCGCTGGAGGGTGTTGGGAAGGCATCTGACGGATGCCCGGCCGGCCGTTGACCGGCGGCGTCCGGTATGGTAGAATAACGCCCGGAACGGGGGAAACCGATCCGGAAGGGAGTAAGACCATGCGGAAAGCCCGGATCAGGGATGACGAGCAGGCAATCGCCTCTTTTGAGCATACAAGAAAGACAAAATCCGTACCGATCCATGAAAAACGGACCACTCATTACGGAAACACGATCCGGAAATACCGTGAGGCGCTCGATATGGATCAGAAAACCGTCGCGGCCGCCCTCGGGTACAGTACGAATACGATTTCCAACTGGGAAAACGGGGTTTCCAGGCCGGATATCGACGCGATCCCGGAACTGTGCGCGCTGCTGCAGATCCCGCTGCCGGTCTTTTTTGCGGTCGAGCACGATCCCGCGGCGCCGGAGACGGAAAGGACGCTTGTACGCGATTTCCGGATGCTCAGCAAGGCGCATCAGCAGTCGATTGCTCAGCTGACAAGGCAGCTGGCAGCCGAAGACATCGGCCTGCGGCAGAAAGCGAAGGAAATGAGCCGCTGCCTGGTGCTCCCGGTCGAAGCGGTGTCCGCCGCGGCCGGGACAGGCGTGCCCGCTGAACCGGCGGAGGCTGTGGAACGCGTGTTTGTGCTGGACAACCGGCTCGCGCGCCAGGCGGACACCATCTATCGTGTGAATGGGGACAGCATGGAGCCCGATTACCATGACGGCGACCAGGTCTACGTCAAGCATGTGCATGACCTGCCCTATGGCGAAGTGGGTATTTTTGTCGTTGACGGCGCGCTGTACATCAAGGAGTACCGCAAAAGCGGACTGTATTCATACAACCGCTCCTATCGCCTGATGAAACTGTTCGCGGACAACGATGTCCGCCTGATCGGCAAGGTCCTCGGCCGCGTGGCGGAACAGGACCTGTACCGGTTCCAGGCGGATTGAATGCAGTGGGAGGGCGCATGAGAACGCTGACAGAGATAATGAACCGGCCGGAACTGACCGTCATCGGGTTGATGAGCGGTACTTCCCTGGACGGCATGGACGCGGCGCTTGTCCGGATCAGCGGCAGCGGTACCGGTACCAGGCTGCAGTTTGTCGCCTTTGAGTCCGTCCCCTACACGGACGCGGAGCGAGCGGCGCTGCTGCGGCTGGCCGAAGGGGACGCAGGCGGCACCCATGAAATGGCGCTGGTCCATTTCTGGCTTGGACAGCGGGCGCTGGAAGCCTGCCGGGCTGTCTGCGCGCAGGCGGGGATCCCTGCCGGATCTGTGGACCTGGTGGGCAGCCACGGACAGACCCTGTACCATATTCCCGTGCCGGAAACCTATCTGGGATGCAGGCTGAAGGCGACATTGCAGCTGGGCGAGGCCTCCGTCATCGCGGAAGGAATGGACTGTCCCGTCATCAGCGACTTCCGGGTGCGGGACATGGCGGCCGGCGGGCTGGGCGCGCCCCTGGTACCCTATACGGAGTACCTGCTGTACCGCAGCGAAACGTGCCATGTCGGCCTTCAGAATGTCGGCGGCATCGGCAACCTGACAGTCCTGCCCCGGAATTGTACGCTGGACCAGGTGTACGCGTTTGATACCGGTCCCGGCAACATGGTGATCGACCAGACGGTCAGCCGCCTGACAGCCGGTCGGCTGCGCTGGGATGAAAACGGCGGGATGGCGGCGGCCGGAAACGTGGATGACCGGCTGCTGCAATGGATGCTGGACGATCCGTTTCTCCGGAAAGCGCCGCCGAAGACCACCGGGCGCGAGATGTACGGAGAACCTTATGTGGACAGGCTGCTGGCCCGGGCCCATGAATTTGGCCTAACGGATAGCGACATCCTGGCGACGGTCACATGGTTCACCGCCGAATGCGTCGCCGTTGCCCTGGAGCGCTGCTGCCCCGAACGGCCGGAACGGCTGATCGTCGGCGGCGGGGGCGCGCACAACCTCACGCTGATGCGTGACCTGAAAGAACGGCTGCCGATTCCCGTGCTGACCAATGAGGATATCGGGTTCGATTCGGATGCCAAGGAAGCGATCGCCTTCGCGATCCTGGCCAATGAATGCCTGCACGGCCAAAGCAATAACGTACCCCGCGTGACCGGTGCCGCGCACCCGGTCGTCATGGGCAAAATCACCCAGTAAGGCTCACGGATATGGCCAGGGAGCCCCATGTCCCGGCGTTGAGCGCCGGGCGGATCACGGAACGGTGCCACGCCTGCGGTGAAACCATGGACGTTGCCGTTTTCAACGGGATCGATTCCACCAGTATGGAAGGAAAGAAACGCGCCCGGACGCTGACGCGGCCCCCTGCTGATCGCAGCGGAAACGCAGACCGCGGGACGCGGGCGGATGGGACATATTTCTGTATCTCGCGGGAAAAAAGGTGGCGGGGATCCTGATCAAGATACCACCGGATAGCCGGACTGCTGCCGCGCCCGCTCAATCGCAATCAAAAGCCTGCTTTCCTTTTCACGGGAAGGCAGGCTCTATCATGGGACCGGCCAGGCCATCGACGGCCAGGGGCGGTTGATCGTGCGTCTGGATACCGGCGATACGATGGTGCTGGATTCAGGCGAGATCTGTATTCATGTGGACGCGCTTACGCTGTAGCGGCGGTCAGGTAACGGCTTGCCGCCAGCGCCGCGACCGCACCGTCTGCGACAGCGGTCGTCAGCTGGCGGATCTGCTTGGATCGGCAGTCTCCGGCCACAAACAGGCCCGCGGTCCGGGTCAGGCAGCGCTCGTCCGCGTCGAAATAACCATACTCATTCAGTTCCGCCAGAGGGCGGAACATTTCATTTTCGGGCACCAGGCCGATGGCGACAAACAGACCGTCGCACGGGATGGTCTGCGCGGCTCCGTTCACGGTCACTTCGACCCCGTTCAGGTG
>CACXEB010000337.1 GCA_902766515.1 uncultured Eubacteriales bacterium | reverse complement strand
TACCGCGCGCCGATGTTTCCGTCCACCCACCTGGAGAAGGGGGAGACCGGCCTGCTGACCGGGGCGGTGCGGGAATATTACGCGGGCCTGCACACGTATCCCGCCGCGGACGTGGGCCGCATCATGGCCTGCATGTCCGACAGCTGCCGCTTCGGCGGCTATGAGCCGCTGGAGCCCGGCCGGGAGCCGGCGCTGACCCGCGAGGCGGTCCGGGACAAGTACCGCGCCATGGCGCAGTACATCCCGCGCTGCGTCAGCATGCGGTACGAGACCCTGACCGACGACGGCCGGAACTGCGTGATCGAATGGGTGCACATCGTGTCCCGCGCCGGGCGCGAGGAGCGCGGGCGCATCGCCATGTCCGGCATCGCTGCCTACGAGCGCGGCGCGGACGGCCTGCTCTGCTCCGTCCGAATCAGCGACTACGCCGGGCTGGAGCGGACGATCCGGTGGGAAGCGCTGGATGTCACAAAGGAGGACGCGGAGCGGGTCAACTTTGTGGAGGAGATCCGCTGACGCGCCTGAGCCATCAGAAAAGGAGAAACGCCGTGAGCCAGGTCCCCACGCCCCGCGAAATCGCGGAAAAACGCTTTATCCGCACGCTGGATTACACGCTGGCCGGCAAGGCCCTGCATATCGTCTATGACACGGGCGAGGAGGAGCTGTACACGTTTTCCACCGGGGAGGACCTGCTGCGCTGCGGCGCGGACGGTCAGGCGCGGTGGCTGCGCTACGGCAGCCTGACCATGAACGGCACCCTCCGCCTGATCGCCTATGAGGCGCCGGACGACCGGGGATACTGCTGCGTCACCCTGATCCTGGACGAGGAAAACGACCTGGTCACCCGCGTGCGCACCGTCTTCGGCGCGTATCCGGCCCGGCCCCAACTGGCCCGCAGCGAGTACGACTTCGGCGCGGTCAAGCGGGACGGCCGGCCCCTGCCCTGGAAGCGCCACTGCCTGACCTGCGACCTGACGGGCAGGAAGATCGCCTGGACCTACTACAACGGCTTTGTGAACGTCCACATCTACCTCGACCATTTCTGCCGCGCCCAGGCCCTGCAGCGGCCGGCCGGGGATGATTCGCCGCTGGTCGACGATCCCATCTATGAGGAGCCGGCGGTGTACATCAAAATCCGCGACAGCGTCTATGTCATGAGCGTGACGGAGGACCACATCAACCGCAGGAACCCGGAGGCCGGGGGCAGCAACCTGCTCCTGCTGATGGACCTGGAACACCTCACGGACATCGGCCGCAATTTCCTCCGCGTCGGCCCCGACCGGCGGATCTGGGGATTCATCCACGCCGGGGGCCGGATCTATGAGGGGACGCTGGAAACGGAAACCGCCCCAAGCCCCAACCACATATAACGCGCCGGCGGCGGACGCGGTGCATTTTATCCGTATTTTCTCCCGGACGCTTGCCAGAACGCTGAGTTTCGGTATATGATGACAGATGGCAGGAGGTGAGTCAGGCTTGGCGGCAACCATGAAGGATCTCGCCCAGGAAACCGGACTGGGATTGGCGACGATCTCCAAGTATTTCAACGGCGGCACGGTCCGGGAAAAGAACCGCGTCCTCATCGAGGAGGCGGCGAAGCGGCTGCGCTTTGCGCCCAACGAGGTGGCCCGCAGCCTGAAGACGCACCGCTCCCGCGCGATCGGCGTGGTCATCCCGGAATTGAGCAACGCCTTCATCACGTCCATCATCTCGTCCATGGAGGACATGCTGCGGCGGCACAACTACGCGGTCATCGTCTGCGACTGCCGTAGCGATCCAAGGCGGGAGAAGGAGGCGGTGCAGTTCCTGCTCAACCGCCATGTGGACGGCTTCATCAACATGCCGACGGACTGCACCGGCGCCCACCTGAAAGCGGCCATGGAGGCCAACGTGCCCGTGGTGCTGGTTGACCGGCTGATCGCCGCCCTGGACGGGCAGGTGAGCGCGGTGGTGATCGACAACGTGCGCGCGTCGGAAAAGGCGATCCAGGAGCTGCTGGACGCCGGGCACCGGCATATCGGCCTGGTGCTGGGCAACCGCAGCCTGTACACGACGGACTGCCGCCTGGAGGGCTACCTGAATTCCCTGCGCGGCGCGGGCATCACGCCGGACCCCGGCGACATCCGCTACGGCGACTATACGCTGAACGGCGGCTACCAGGCGGTGCAGGAGCTGATGAGCCTGGAAAACCGGCCCACGGCCCTGTTCATCACCAATTTCGAGATGACGCTGGGCGGCATGCTGGCGCTGCAGAGCATGGGCATCCGGGTGCCGGAGGACCTGTCGGTCATCGGGTTTGACAAGCTGGAAATGTTCGGCAACCTGTTCCCGGACCTCACGCTCATCCACCAGCCGCAGCTGAGCATCGGCCAGGAGTGCGCCAAGCTGATCCTGGACCTGCTGTCCGAGCGGGAGCGGATCTCCCACCGGGTGGTCACCCTGTCCACCCAGCTCACCCGGGGCACCTCGGTGCGCCCCCTGGGCCGGAACAGGCGGTAGCCGCGGCGCGGGGCAGTCAATGGAACGCGATCTCCCGGAACCACGTTTTCCGGCATGAAATCTTTCGGAAAGAAATCTTTTACGGAGGCAACGCTATGGGCTTCGTATCTTCCGCCGCCATGCTGATGAATGCGCAGGCGGGCCGCTACGCCGTCGGGGCGTTCAATGTGGAAAACCTGGAAATGATCCAGGCCGTCATCGAAGCGGCCGAGGAGGCCCGTGCGCCCGTGATGATCCAGACGACCCCGGGCACGCTGAAGTACGCCCCGCCCGAGGCCTTCGCCGGCGCGGTGCGGGCCTTGGCGGAACGGGCCAGCGTCCCGGTGGCCCTGCACCTGGACCACGGCAGCAGCTATGAGCTGGCCGTGCGCTGCCGGAAGGCGGGCTATACCTCCCTGATGATCGACGGCTCCCTGCTGCCCTTCGAGGAAAACGTCGCGCTGACGCGGCAGGTGGTGGAGATGGCCGGCAATACGCCCGTGGAGGCGGAACTGGGCACCGTGGGCGGCAAGGAGGACGGCCATGCCGCGGGCATCCAGTATACGGATCCGGCGCAGGCGGTCCGCTTCGTCGAGCGGACGGGCATCTTCTCCCTGGCGCCCGCCATCGGCACGGCGCACGGCATCTATAAGGCCGAGCCCCGGCTGGACCTCGGGCGGCTGAGCGCCATCCGCGCGCTGGTCAGCGTGCCGCTGGTCCTGCACGGGACGAGCGGCGTGCCGGACGATACGGTGCGGGCGTGCGTCCTCAGGGGCATCTGCAAGGTCAATTACGCGACGGACCTGCGCGTCGCGTTCAGCCGGGCGGTCCGCGAGGCGCTCGCGGCCCAGCCGGACGCCTATGACCCGAAGAAATACCTGTCCGCGGGCCGCGAAGCCGTGAAGGAAAAGGCGGCGCACCTGATCCGGGTGTGCGGCAGCGCGGGAAAGGCGGACGCATGAGCCGGTATCTGCTGGGCGTGGATATCGGCACCTCCGGCTGCCGGGCCGCGCTGTTTGCCCCGGACGGGCGGCTGGCCGCCCAGGAGACGGAGGCTTACGGCGTCAGCTATCCCGCGCCGGGCTGGGCCGAGCAGCGGCCGGACGACTGGTGGGAGGGCGTGTGCCGGGCGGTCCGGCGCGTTGCGGAAGCGGTCCCCCCGGAGGACATCGCGGCGGTCGGCGTGGACGGCCAGAGCTGGGCAGCCGTGGCGGTGGACGGGGAGGGGCGCGTCCTGGCGCCCACGCCCATCTGGACGGATACCCGCGCCCAGGACGCCTGCGAGGAAATGCGGTCATGCATGCCGGAGGAGGAGTGGTTCCGCGTCGGCATGAACCCGCTGCAGCCGGGCTATACGCTGCCCAAGATCCTCTGGTACCGGCGGCACCGGCCGGAGGTCTATGAGCGCGCCCGGTGGATCCTGCAGTCCAACAGTTTTATCGTGTACCGGCTGACGGGCCGGGTGACGCAGGACCTGTCCCAGGGCTATGGGCTCCAGTGCTTCTCCATGCGCGGCGGCGCGTGGGACCCTGAGGCGATCAGGCGCCTCGGTCTGCGGCCTTCCCTGCTGCCGGATATCCTGCACTGCCACGCCGTCGCGGGCGCGGTCACGGCGGCGGCCGCGGCGCAGACGGGCCTGCTGCCCGGTACCCCGGTCGTGGCCGGCGGCCTGGACGCGGCCTGCGCGACCCTGGGCGTGGGGGTCATTGATCCCGGCCAGACCCAGGAGCAGGGCGGTCAGGCGGGCGGCATGAGCGTGTGCATGGATGCCTGCGCCGGCGATCCCCGGCTGATCCTGGGCCGGCACGTGGTCCCGGACCGGTACCTGCTGCAGGGCGGCACGACGGGGGGCGGCGGCGCGCTCAAATGGCTGCGCCAGACGGTCTGCCCGGAGCTGTCCTTTGAGGAGATGAGCGATCTGGCCCGGACCGTGCCGCCGGGCAGCGGCGGCCTGCTTTTCCTGCCCTACCTGGCGGGGGAGCGCAGCCCGATCTGGAATCCGGACGCGAAGGGCGTGTTTTTCGGCCTGACCTATGCGCATACCCGGGCGCACATGATCCGCGCGGTGATGGAGGGCACGGCCTACGCCCTGCTGCACAACCTGGAGACCGCCCGGCAGGCGGGCGCGCGGGTGCGCGTCATGCGGGCGACGGGCGGCAGCGCCAACAGCCTGGTCTGGACGCAGATCAAGAGCGACGTCACGGACACGGTCATCGAGGTGCCCGCCAGCGATACCGCCACGGTGCTCGGCGCGGCCATCCTAGCCGGCGTGGGCGCGGGCGTGTACGGGAGCTTTGAGGAAGCGGTGGCCGGTACGGTGGCCGTGCGGCGGGTCCATCGCCCGGACGCGGCGCACCGCGCGGTCTACGCGCGCGGCTATCAGGATTACCTTCAGCTGTACGAGCGGCTGAAGCCCATGATGACAGGGGGGAATGACATTTGAAAGCGGCTGTATTGTACGGCAACGAAGACCTGCGCTATACTGACTGGGAAACGCCGGTGTGCGGCCCGGGCCAGGTGAAGGTCCGCGTGCGGGCCACCGGCATCTGCGGCAGCGACGTGCCCCGGGTGCTCCACCACGGCGCGCACTTCTATCCCATCGTGCTGGGGCATGAGTTCAGCGGGGACGTGGTGGAAACCGGCGAGGGCGTCACCCGGGTCAAAGTGGGGGACACCGTCAGCGGCGCGCCGCTGATCCCCTGCATGAAGTGCGCGGACTGCCAGCGCGGCGATTTTTCCCTGTGCCGGCATTACTCCTTTATCGGTAGCCGCCAGCAGGGCAGCTTTGCCGACTACGTCGTGATGCCCGAGGCCAACGCGATTCCCTATGATCCGTCGGTGCCCTATGAGCAGGCGGCCATGTTTGAGCCGTCCACCGTGGCGCTCCACGGGCTGCTGCACGCGGGCTTCCGGGGCGGCGGCACGGTGGCGGTGCTGGGCTTGGGCACCATCGGGGTGTTTACCCTGCAGTGGGCGCGCATCCTCGGCGCGCACCGCATCGTGGCGTTTGACCTGGACGACAGCCGCCTGGCGCTCGCGCGGCGCATGGGCGCCCATGAGACCGTCAATACCCGGGATCCCGGCTTTATGGATCAGGCCCGGGCGCTTACGGACGGGCGGGGCTTTGACGCCGTGCTGGAGGCCGCCGGCAGCCCCGTGACCATGAAGATGGCCTTCGCCCTGGCCGGCAACAAGGCGCAGCTCTGCTTTATCGGTACGCCCCATACGGACATGACCTTCACCCCCGCCGAATGGGAAAACCTGAACCGGAAGGAGTTTACCCTGACCGGGAGCTGGATGAGCTACTCCGCCCCCTTCCCGGGCCGGGAGTGGACGCTGACCGCCCAGTGCTTTGCCAGCGGGGAGCTGAAGTTTGACCCGTCGTTTATCTTCCGCACCTTCCCGATGCGGGAGGCCGCCGCGGCCTTTGCCCTGTATCACCATCCCGGCGAGGTGCACGGGAAAATCATGCTGGTCAACGACCGGCCCTGAATGAGCAGACGGAACAGATGGAACATAACGAACAGAAAGAAGGCGGAAACATGAACGCGATCGATCCGAAACTCGTCCCGACCCGCACCCTGTCCACCGGAGAAAAGATCCCGTGCATCGGCATGGGCACCTTCGGGAGCGACCGCTTTACCCCGGAACAGGTCAGCCAGGCCGTCGCCGGGGCGATCAAGGTGGGCTACCGGCTGTTTGACTGCGCTTCCGTGTACGGCAATGAGGACCTGATCGGCCAGGTGTTTGACGACGCCTTCCGCAGCGGCACGGTCCGGCGCGAGGAGCTGTTTGTCACCTCCAAGGTCTGGAACGACATGCACGGCCGGGGCAACGTGCTGCTCAGCTGCGCGCAGTCCCTGCGCGACCTCCGGCTGGACTACCTGGACTTCTATTTCGTGCACTGGCCCTTCCCGAACTATCACGCGCCCTTCTGCGACGGCGACAGCCGCAACCCGGACAGCAAGCCCTTCTCCGTGGACGAGTTCATGAGCACCTGGCGGCAGATGGAGCGGCTGCACGATATGGGCCTGGTCCGCAACCTGGGCATGAGCAGCATGACCATCCCGAAGCTGAAGGCCGTGCTGCCCCTGTGCCGGATCAAACCCACGGTGATCGAGATGGAACTGCACCCCTGCTTCCAGCAGCCGGAGCTGTATGACTATATCGTGTCCGAGGGCATCCAGCCCATCGGGTTCTGCCCCATCGGCAGCCCCACGCGCCCCGACCGGGACACGACGCCCGAGGACATCGCGGACATCCGCGTGCCGGAGCTGGTGGAGATCGCGCAGCGCCACGGCGTCCATCCCGCGGTCATCTGCCTCAAGTGGGCGGTGCAGCGCGGCCAGATCCCGATCCCGTTCTCCATCTATGAGAACGAGTATGAGTCCAACCTCCGCTGCACGGTCGAGGATCCCCTGACGGACGATGAAATGGCCGTCCTGAAGGGCCTGGACAAAAACTGCCGCCTGATCAAGGGCCAGGTCTTCCTGTGGCCCGGCGCCGATTCCTGGCACGACCTGTGGGATGAGGACGGCGTCATTGTGCAGTGATTTCTCTTCCCCCTGAACGCCGCTGACGAAAGGATTCACATTATGCTGAAGGGTATTCCCGCCATCCTGCCGCCGGAACTGATGAAGATCATGATGGAGATGGGACATGGCGACGAGCTGCTGATCTGCGACGGCAATTATCCGAAATTCGGGTGCCCGGAGCGCTGCGTGCGGATGGACGGGCACGGCATCCCGGAGATCCTGGACGCGATCCTGCGGTTTTTCCCGCTGGATCCCTATGTGGAGCATCCCACGGTGCTGATGGCCGTCCTGCCGGGCGACCCGTACAAGCCGGTGATCTGGGACACCTACCGGGAGATCGGCCGGAAATATGAGCAGGAAGGCCTGCGCGAGGAGGCCGTCCAGAAGCCCGAATTCTATGCCCGGGGCGCGCGGTGCTATGCCTGCGTGGCCACCGGCGAGGGCGCGCTGTATGCCAATATCATCCTGAAGAAGGGCGTCGTGCGCTGACGATCCCGCAAGGAGGACACCTGAATATGATCTTGGAATCTGCCGCGCCCGGGCAGGCGGTTTTTCGCCTGGACCTGCCCGTCCCGCCCCACCTGCCGAAGCGCAGCGTGCGCCTGCGCGTCGCGGCGCTTGACTGCGGCGCCGTCCGTGTGACCCGGACGATGCGGGACGGTTTCCTGGATACGAAGAGCGACGTGGTGACCGGCGCGCGGCCGGGGGAATGCCGGGTCACGGAGACGGAGGACGGCTGGTGCGTCCGGTGCGGCGGTCTGGCGGTCCATGTCGGGCGCGCCCGCGGCGGCCTGGCCTTTTTCGGCGAGGACGGCCGCGTCCTGCTGCGGGAGGATCCCGCGCGCCCCTGCGTGCTGGAGGAAAAGCCGGTCATGGTCAACCGCTTCCGCCAGGACGGCGAAATCACCTACCGGCAGAGCGTCGACGGCGTCCGCGCGTCCAGCGACGACTATGAGGCTTATGAGGACCGGAAGGCCTACGCCTGCAAGCTGTCCTTCGCGTTCGACCCCGACGAGGGCCTGTACGGCCTGGGCTCGCACGAGGAGGGCTACGGCAACCTGCGGGGCAGGTCCAGGGACCTGTACCAGCACAACATGAAGGCCATCGTGCCCACCCTGGTTTCCACAAAGGGCTGGGGCCTGCTGTTCGACCTGGGCTGCCTGATGGCCTTCCATGACGACGCGCTGGGCTCCTACCTGTGGGCCGACTGCGCGGATGAGATGGATTATTACTTCCTGTGGGGCGGCATGGCGGGGGTCTACCGCCAGTACGCTTCCCTGACCGGCCCGGCGCCGCTGCCGCCCCGGTACGCCTTCGGCTATGTGCAGTCCAAGGAGCGGTACAAGGACGCGGAAGAGCTGATCTCGGTGGTGAAGGAGTACCGCCGCCGGCAGGTGCCGCTGGACCTGATCGTGGAGGACTGGCAGTCCTGGCCCGAGGGCCAGTGGGGCTGGAAGACCTTCGACGAGAGCCGTTTCCCCGACCCGCAGGGCATGATGGACACCCTGCACGGCATGGGCGCGAAGCTGATGATCTCCGTCTGGCCGTCCATGCAGGGCGATCGCAACGCGGACCGCAGGGAGATGCTGGACAGCGGCTGCATGCTGGGCAACCGCGTGATCTATAACGCCTTTGACGAAAAGGCCCGGGCCCTGTACTGGCGCCAGGCGCGGGACGGGCTGTTCCGCTACGGGGTGGACGCCTGGTGGTGCGACTGCTCGGAGCCCTTTGAGGCGGACTGGCACGGCGCGATCAAGCCGGAACCCTTCGAGCGGGTGCGCCTGAATTCGGAGGAGGCGAAGAAGTACCTGGATCCCGGTCGGATCAGCCTGTACAGCCTGTATCATTCCAGGGGCATCTATGAGGGGCAGCGCGCGGAAACGGATGAAAAGCGGGTGCTGAACCTGACCCGGTCGTCCTGGGCGGGCCAGCACCGGTACGGGACCTATACCTGGTCGGGCGACGTCAGCTCGTCCTGGGAGGTGCTCAGGCGCCAGGTCCCGGAGGGACTGAACTTCATGGCCGCGGGCGAAGGCCTGTGGACCACGGACGTGGGCGGCTTTTTCCCGATGGGCTTCGGCGGGATCTGGTTCGGCGCGGGCGAGTTCCCCGGCGGGGTCGGAGACCCGGGCTACCGGGAGCTGTTCGTGCGGTGGATGCAGTTCGCCGCCTTCCTGCCGATGATGCGCGCCCACGGCACCGGCACGCCCAGGGAAATCTGGCAGTTCGGCGATAAGGGCAGCCCGTGGTACGACGCGCTGGAAAAGATCATCCGGCTGCGCTCCCGCATGGTGCCTTACCTGTATTCCCTGGCGGCGGCGTACGCCTTTGAAGGCCTGCCGCCGGTGCGGGTGCCCGCCCTGGTGTTCCCGGACGATGTCCGGCTCCGCCGGGTGGACGACGAGATGATGCTGGGCGGGGATATCCTGGTCAAACCCGTCACCCGGCCCATGGCCTTCCTGCCCGGCGGCGGGAAGATCGATCCCGTGGATGACACGGTCAAAGTGTACCTGCCCGCCGGCACGGCCTGGTACGCGATGGACGGCTCTGCCCGCTGCGAGGGCGGCGCGGAGGTGACCGTCCATGCCCCGCTGGATACCGTGCCCGTGTTTGTCCGGGCCGGCGCCATCATCCTGATGGGGCCGGTGCGCCAGTACGTGGACGAGCCGGTGGACGGGCCCACGGACATCACCGTGTATCCGGGCGCGGACGGCGCGATGGAATGGTATGAGGACGCCGGGGACGGCTACGGCTATGAAAAAGGCCAGCGGGCGCAGGTGACGCTCCGCTGGCGGCAGGCGGACCGCACGCTGACCGTGTCGGAGCGCCGGGGCAGCTATCCGGGCATGAAAACGGACAGGCGGCTGCGCGTCGCGCTGTGCGGCGGCCCGGCCCTGTCCGTGGATTACGAGGGGAAAGAACTGGTTATCCGGCTGTGACCTGCAGGACCAGGACGCCGTAGGCGGGCATCTCGACGGTCCCGCTGAGGGTCTGGCCGGTCGTGAGGTCCGGCAGCGGCCGACGGATTTCGATCCGGGCCGGCCGGTTCAGGTAATTGAGCACAAAAGCATACAGGCGGTTCCCGTCTCCGCGGAGCCCGAGCTCACAGCTTTCAGGAAGCGACAGCAGGTGAGCCCAGGGCTCCGCTTCATTCAGCCGCTCGAGGAAGGTCCGGGCGGCCTGCTCGTTGAAGGCCGTGCCGTAATAGTATACCCGGCCCCGCCCGAAGGCATGGGAGACGAGCGCTCCGCAGCCGGCGTACACGTCGTTTTTGTAGACCGCCTCGCGCGTGCCGCCGGCCGGCTCCACCAGCTCGATGAACACCGAGGCTTCCAGCGCCGCGCCGTCCCAGTCGATGGTGACGGGGCCCGCGTCCGGCGATATGAAGGTGTATTCCTGCACGTCCGCGCCGGCCAGCGGGGCGAGCAGGCCCGGCAGCCGGTCCATGACGCACTGGCCGGTCATCTGCTTGTATGCGCTGCGGCAGCCCAGCACAAGGGTGCCGCCGTTTTCGACATAGGCGCTCAGCAGGGCGGCGCGTTCGGGCGTCATGATGGCCAGGTGGGGGCAGAACAGCACCCGGTAGCCGGCCAGCTGCTCCGGCCCGGCATGGTCGAGGTAGACGAAGTCCAGGGGCGCGTGCGCGCGCTGGGCGGCGGCGTACAGGGCGCGCTCGCTGACGGAGGCGACGCGCTCGTGCCAGCGGTCGATCCGGGCGTCCCACTCGTTGTCATAGTCCTTGACGATCGCCACCCGGGCCTGGTAGCGGGTGCCGGCCACCGGGGCGAGCTTCTGCGTCAGGGCGTGGATCCTCCTGAGCTCGGCGATGCGGCGGTTGTCGCGGCCGGAATAATCCAGCAGGCCGTGCCAGTAGATCTCCGTGCCGATGGTGGACGTGCGCCAGCGGAAGTAGCTGACATAGTCCGCGCCGTGGGCGATGGACTGCATCGTCCACAGGGTCATCTGCCCCGGCCGCGGGGAGGGGGCTTCCATGCGGTTGGTCCAGCCGTTGGCGCCGGACTGCTGCTCCATGATGCCGAAGACGGGGCTGGCGGACCGGACCTCAGTCAGCGTCCTGCCCGTGTCGCGGTCCCGGAGCCCCGGATCGTCCGCCCGGTAGGTGTCCAGGCAGTAGGCGAAGTTGGGGTAGGAATCGTCGGTGAAAAAGTCCAGGCTCTCCTGGGTCATCCGGTGGTTGTCAAGGTTGTCGTACAGGCCGTTGGTGGTGATGAAGTCGCCGGGCTTCAGATAGCGGCGGAGGATGTCGCTCTGCAGCTTGCAGAAGCTCCGGGCGCTCGCGGACACAAAGCGCCGGTAGTCCAGCGCCAGGTGGGGGTTGGTCGAATGGCTGGCCGTCGGCCGGGGCACGTAGACCTGTTCCCACGCCGTGTAGGCCTGGTTCCAGAACGCGGTGCCCCAGGCCTCGTTCAGGGCGTCCAGCGTCCCGTATTTCTCCCGCAGGAAGGCGCGGAAAGCGGCGGTGTCCGCCTCTGAATAAAACTCGCTGGCCTCGCAGTTGAGCTCGTTGTCGATCTGCCAGCCGATCACGCAGGGGCGCCGGGCATAGTGCTCCGCCAGCCGGGTCACGATCCGCTCCGTCAGCCGGCGGTACACGGGGGCGTTGTAGTTGTAGTTCCGCCGGCCGCCGTGCCGGAACAGGTGTCCCTCCATATCGGCGTTCAGGACCTCGGGATAGGTCTCCGTCAGCCAGGCGGGCGGCGTGGCGGTGGGCGTGCCGAAGATGACCTTCATCCCCGCCGCCTCGCACAGGTCCAGGAAGCGGTCGAAGAAATCATAGGTGAATACGCCCTCCTCGGGCTCCGTTTTGCTCCAGGCAAACTCCGCGATCCGGATGACCTCGATGCCGCAGTCCAGCATCCGCCGCAGGTCGTCCGCCCACAGCCGCTCCGGCCAGTGCTCCGGGTAATAGCAGGTGCCGAGCACCACGCGTTTTCCGTCCAGAATATAAGACATGCTGCATCCTCCCTGAATCATTTCGGCGCGGTCATTGCCGACGGGGCGGACCGGTCAGGCTTCCCAGTCGGGGAAGCGCTCCTCAAAGGTGCTGAAGAAGTATTTGTCCATGACGGTGTCGTACACCGCCTCTGCGTACGCTTCCAGCCTGCCCTGGTCGTGGAGGTACTGCAGGACGGTGTAGCGGTCCCGGAAGGTGCGGCCCCGCAGGATGCCCTCCACAAACCGCTGCCGGTCGGTGACGGTGAAGGGCAGCCGGAGGGTGCGCTGCAGCTGTTCGACGCGGTCGAAGGCCGGCAGGTATTTCCCGATCAGGGCGTGCAGGGCGGGATCGTCCGTCTCCAGGTACAGCCGGCGGAACAGCTCGATCGCCGCGAAAGTTCCTTCGCCCACCTCGATGCCGTGGAGGTGGGGCGTTTTGCCTTCCTCCACGTCCATGACCTCCCAGGTCTGGCCGATCATGTGCTCCGTGCCGGACGCGGGGCGGGAGGAGCCGCAGAAGGCGATGCCCTCGCCGGACAGGATCAGCCCCTCGACGGTGCTCCGGATGGCGGAAAGGCCGCGCCCGGCCAGCCCCGCCGAGGCGTCGATGCACTGGGCGGTAGCGTCCAGCACCATCTGCGCGATCTTTTCGCAGTAGTACTCGCCGTTGCGGTCCCGGCTGATCTCCCAGTCCAGGATGGCGACGTATTTGCCGATCATGTCGCCGACGCCGCTGAGCAGCAGCGGATAGGGCGCGGCGGCGTTGACGTTCAGGTCAATGATGATGTGCCGGGCGATCGTGCAGTTGTAGACGATCTTCCGGCGGCCGTTGAGCAGCGGGGCCACCACCGACGCGTACCCGTCCATCGACGGCGCGGTGCCCGCGACGCCGTAGGGAATGCCCAGCCGGTAGCTGACCATCCGGCAGGTGTCGTTGATTGAGCCGGAGCCCACGGCCAGGATGTAGTCGGGGTTCAGCGACCACGCGTTGATGTCGTAGACCTCCGCGTCCCGGCCGGCGGCCATCAGGACCTTGCCGATGCTGTCCGCGTTGGGCAGGGCCGGGGCGGGCAGCACCAGGGTGTGGGACAGCATGCCCGCTTCGCGCAGCAGCCGCTCCACGTCCCGGCCCGCGGCGGCGTAGGTGTTTTCGTCCGCCACCATAAAGATGCGGCGGTATCCCCGCAGGATCTGCGGGATCTTCTGAAAGGCGTGCTCGGATACCTCGATCGCTTCCGTGGGGATGGCGTGGCGCTTCTGGACACAGGTGCATTCCATTTCGATCATGGGGAGACCTCCTTGCGGTTCGTCCTGGCGGCGCGCGTCCCGGATTCACCGGCCGCTGGCGCGCTTTCCTGCTGATTGCGCAGCCATTATAGCATGTTCCGCCGCACAATTCAAATCGGGGGCTTTTTTCGCAAATCGCTTGACACAGGCCGCGCCCGGGCGCAAAATGAATCCCGTAAGACGGGAGGGATCAGGGATGACACCACAGCAGAAGGCATGGGCGGAATCGCGGCATCGGCTGGCAGATGCGGTCGTTTCGCTGGGGTTCCCGGCGGAGCTGGCCGGCCTGCTGGCACAGCAGCTCGGCAGCCCCCGGGCGATGGACCGCATGGCGGCCTACCTGTGCCACGTGCGGCCGAAGAATATGGAAATGATCGTTGACGAAATGCTGGCTATCTGCGCGGACCGGGACAAGTGGCGGGCCAAAAAGGAAAGCGAAGCCGCCCAGGCGTCCTACAGCGCCTGGCTGAACAGCGAGGAGCGCTGGCAGCAGTCGGAGGACGACGAGGACGGCTGACCGTACAGAATGCTGTCAGGCCTCTTCCGTCGTTGCCTCGCAGTGCTTCAGGAACAGGCGCATGGTTGGCTCCATGCAGGCCGGGGACGCGGCGACGATGGCGGTGGTCAGGTCGTAATTCATTTCTCCGCCGTTCAGCGGCATGCGGATCTCTCCGCCCGCCTCCCGGACCAAGAGGCTGCCGGCCGCGTAATCCCACGGCTTCAGGCGCAGCTCCCAGAACGCGTCGGTCCTGCCGCACGCGAGATAGGCCAGGTCGATCGCGGCGGAGCCGCTTCTGCGGATGTCCGCGCAGCTGTGCAGGAAATCCAGCGCCATCGCCATGCTTTTCTTCTCCAGCTCCTCATAATACGGCGCCGTGCCGAACGTGATCAGCGCCCGTGAGAACGGCGTATCCGCCACATGGATCGGCGCGTCGTTCAGGAACGCGCCTTTTCCCGCTTCCGCGTAAAACATCTCCCGCGCATACGGCTGCCAGATCAGCCCGACGACCGGCTTTTTCCGCTCGCAGTAGGCGATGGAGACCGCCGACATCCTGTAATCATGGATCATGTTCGTCGTTCCGTCCAGCGGATCGACGATCCAGGTCGGCTCGTCCGACAGGGGCTGGTTTTCCTTTTCCTCCCCGATGAACTTCGAACCCGGTACCAGCCGGAGCAGTTCCTTCTCCAGGTATTCCTGCACCATGCAGTCGATATTCGTCACAAAATTGGCATGGCCGTCCTTGCTTTCGATGGACGAGATCTGCCTTTTCAGGAAATATTCGCCCGCCTGCCGGGCAATCGAAACCAAACGTTCTCTCATCATCCTGTCTCCTGCGTATGCTTGTTCCGAGGACGCTGCGCCCCGGGAAATGATCCTGACCGGCCGCCTGTTTCTTTCCGCCGGCCGCCGTCCGGCTGCGGACGGCGCCTTCATCATACCGGTGCGCCCCGATAAAGTCAAGCCGGCCGGCAGGCGATTCCGAACGGATTCAAAAATAAATCTTCAGCGTTCCTGCCATCCTGCGCGGGCACCCGTATCAAGTGTTGCAGGCGGCAAGCCTGCCAAACAAAAGTATGTGTGCGGCACAGACCGCGGAAAGGATACAGCAATGATGAACGCAACGGCACAGGCGCTGACTCTGGAAGAAATGGAACAGGTATCAGGCGGAGTGAATGATCCGATCATCTCGATCACGGTGAAGTGGGAAGACGGCAACGGCCATCAGTATGGCTATACGCTGCGGAATCCGGAATATGATCCCCGCTTCGACATCGTCCAGACCGTGTCCTGGGAAGACGGCAACGGCAACCGCTATTCCACCACGGTCAAGGACTGACCCACCGGCGCCGGCCGCCGGAATCCTCCTCATATATCCACCGGGTGTGCCCTTCATGGAAGGCAGGCCCGGTTTTTGTGTGCGGACATGGTTACTGTTCACGGGAGCCGCAAAGGAGGAAAAGGAAAGACGTGAAAGCGAAACGACAGGATAACCTCTGGCATCTATCCTCATAGCTCAACGACGTACCAAACTGTCCTCTGCGGCATGGAATCCCGGAGTCCGCCGGTTCACCCGGCGGATGAGGCCGCAGGCCGAAACCCGGCTGAAAGCCGGGCGATGGGATGG
>CACXEB010000336.1 GCA_902766515.1 uncultured Eubacteriales bacterium | reverse complement strand
GTCGCCAATCCGCTGTGGAAAACAGCGATGTCCAGGCGAGAGTGGCGAAGGGAGGGAAACAAGGTGTCTGAGATCCGGATCAAGGAAAACGAGTCTCTGGAAAGCGCTCTGAAGCGCTTTAAGCGGCAGAGCTCCGGCGTTCTGGCGGAAGTCCGTAAGCGTGAGCATTACGAGAAGCCCAGCGTCAAGCGCAAGAAGAAGGCCGAAGCGGCCCGTAAGCGGAAGTATTAAGCGAATCACTCCAATATTGCCTCATCCTTCGGAATGAGGCATTTTTGTTGTTGACAAAAGCATGCTGTTCGTGTAAAATGCGGAAACGGACGAAAATTCGTCCTAAAATGTTGTTGAAAACAACAGAGGAGATGCGCTATGAAAAAAATGTCATTGGCCAAACTATCCCGGACGGTGGTCAGCCGCCGCAAAGCGCTGCATATGAACCAGGCGGCCCTGGCGGAGCAGACCGGCATCAACCGTTCCGTGCTGAGCCGGCTGGAAGCGGGGGACTACGTGCCGTCCATCCCGCAGCTGGAAGCCCTGGGGGCCGCGCTTTCCTTTGAACCGACCGATATGTTTGAGACGGAGCGCGGAGAGACGGCCCAGCCGCCCCGGGCGAGGGTGGCGGTGGCAGGCACCGGCTATGTGGGCCTGTCGCTGGCGGTGCTGCTGGCCCAGCAGCACGATGTGACGGCGGTCGATATCGTGCCGGAGAAGGTGGAGCGGCTCAACCGGATGGAGTCGCCGATCCAGGATGAGTACATCGAGCGCTACCTGCAGGAGGCGCGCGAAGGGAGCCGCGTCCTTTCCCTGACCGCCACGCTGGACGGCGACGCGGCCTACGCGGCGGCGGATTTCGTCATCGTGGCCGCGCCGACCAATTATGACCCGAAAACCAACGGCTTTGACTGCTCGGCGGTCGAAGCGGTGCTGCGGCAGGTGATGCGGGCCGCGGCGGACCGGCCGGAGCCGCCCGTCATCGTCATCAAATCCACGGTGCCCGTGGGCTATACAGAGCATATCCGGAAGACCCTGGGCTGCCCCCGGCTGCTGTTCAGCCCGGAGTTCCTGCGCGAATCCAAGGCGCTGTATGACAACCTGTATCCCTCCCGCATCATCGTGGGCTGCGACGGCGATACGGATGCGGAGGCCCGGCGGTTCGCGGACATGCTCCGCGCCTGCGCGCTGAAGCCGGACGTGGAGACCCTGCTGGTGGGCTGCACCGAGGCTGAGGCGACCAAGCTGTTCGTCAATACCTACCTGGCGCTGCGGGTGTCGTATTTCAACGAGCTGGATACCTACGCGGAAATCAAGGGCCTGGACACCGCGTCCATCATCCGGGGCGTCTGCCTGGACCCGCGGGTGGGCGATTATTACAACAATCCTTCCTTCGGCTACGGCGGCTACTGCCTGCCCAAGGACACCAAGCAGCTGCTGGCCAACTACCGCGACGTGCCGGAAAACCTGATCCAGGCGATCGTGGAGAGCAACCGGACGCGCAAGGACTTCATCGCCGAGCGCGTGCTGGAGATCGCCGGCGCCTACCGGGGCTCGGAGGCGTATTCCTCCGCCCGGGAGGCCGAGCAGCGCGAGGTCACGGTCGGCGTGTACCGCCTGACCATGAAGGCGAACTCCGACAACTTCCGCCAGTCGTCCATTCAGGGCGTCATGAAACGCATCAAAGCAAAAGGCGCCGCCGTCATTATCTACGAGCCGACGCTCGAGGACGGCAGCACCTTCTTCGGCAGCAGGGTCGTGAACGACCTGGACCGCTTCAAGGCCATGTGCGGGTGTATCATCGCCAACCGCTATGATCCGGCGCTGGACGATGTGCGCGATCGCGTGTACACGCGGGATATCTATCGCAGGGATTGATCTTTATGCTGATTGATGGATATGGGTCGGACGGAAAGCAGTATTACTTCCTTTTCCGGCTCGCCGCCAGGTAGCGGCCGAGCTCGCCGGGTTTTTCCATCGTCAGGCCGCAGCCGCGCGCGATGCACTCCTGCGGCTGGTCGGCGATGCGGCAGTTGATCTTGAGGGCGATGGACACCGCGTCCGCCAGGCCGTCCAGCAGCGCGCCGCCGCCGCTCAGGATGATGCCGTTGTCAAAAATGTCCGCCGCCAGCTCGGCGGGGGTGCGCTCCAGCACCTTATGGATCTCCTCGATCAGGCCCTGCAGGGGCTCTTCCATGGCTTCGAGCACCTCGTCGGAGGTGATGCGGAGGGTCTTCGGCAGGCCGCTGATCAGGTCGCGGCCGGTGACGTCCAGGTACAGGGGCTCGCGGCGCGGCATGACGGAGCCGATGCGCATCTTGATCTCCTCGGCGGTGACCTCGCCGATCAGCAGGTTGTGCTTGCGGCGGATGTATTTCATGATCGCGTCGTCAAAGCTGTCCCCGCCCCGCGGCACGTTCTGGCTGACCACGGCGCTGCCCATGGACAGCACGGCGATGTCCGTCAGGCTGCCGCCGATATCCACGATCATGCTGCCGTAGGCTTCGCCGATCGGCAGGTCGGCGCCCAGCGCGGCCGCGATGCTGCGGTCGATGATCTGGGTGCGCCGCGCGCCGGTTTCAAACAGGGAGCCGGACAGGCCCCGGCGCTCGGTCTCGTTCAGCGTGGAGGGCACGCTGAGCACGATGTGCGGGCCGTTGATCAGGTGCTTGCCGTTCGCCGCGATGACGAAGCGCAGCAGCATGGCGCCGACCAGCGGCAGGTCCTTGCCGACCGTGCCGCCGCGCAGGACGCGCTTGACCTCGATGCTGCCGGGCGCGCGCCCCAGCATCTTGTGCGCTTCCTCGCCCAGGGCAATGATGGCGCCGGTGTCACGGTTCTGCGCCAGCACGGCAGGCTCCTTGAAGATGATACCCCGTCCGCGCCCGTAGATCAGGACGTTGGACGTGCCCAGGTCGATGCCCAGGTCTGAGGCATGCCGCATGAATCGACTCCTTTACTTCGGTCCGGCGAAGGCTTCGCCGGGCGGGATGGCCGCTCCCGGTCCCCGCAAAAGGGCGGCGGGAACGGCGTTTACACGGAATGTATTCTGCAAAAAGCGGAAAACTCCTTCTTTTTGCCATAAATATGGGCACGAATCCCCACTTTTAAGAATAAAACAGGTCAAAAATCACTTTTCAGCGCCACCGGACGCGAGCCGCAGGATGTGTTCGCGGATCCGGGAGTTGCATTTTTCCGCCGTTTCCGCGCTGATGCCCTCGGCGATCAGGTCGGAGAGGTCGACGGGCGGGCCGTAGATCACATGCACGGTCCGGAACAGCCTGCAGGGCTTGTCGACCAGCACGGGCAGCACGGGCGCCTTGCTGCGCAGCGCGATCAGCGCGCAGCCGCTTTCCATGTGCTCCAGGGTCGTGTCCGGGCAGCGCGTGCCCTCGGGGAAAATGCACAGCACGTGTCCGTCGCGGATGACCTGGACGCAGTCGCGCATCGCTTTCAGGTCGCTGTTGTGGCGGTCGACGACGATCATGTGCAGCTTATCGAGCATCCATGCGCCGATCTTGGTGCCGACCAGCTCCTTTTTGCCCAGGAAGCGGACCTCGTACCGTTTGATGCGGCTGCCCACCAGCAGGGGATCCAGCCAGTGCTTGTGGGTGGACACCACGATGAACGGGGCGTCCATCGCTGCGTACTCGCAGCCGGCGTACCGGACCGGGTAGATGGTGTGCGTCAGCAGGGCGCTCAGTACCCGCGCGGCCGTGAACCAGAAGGTCCGCTCCCGGCCTTTTTGCGGCGCCTGTTTGATTTCTGCCATACCGTCATGCCTCCCCGGTTTCCGCGGCGCGGACGAGGGCCAGGATGCGCTCGACGGTCTCCTCGAACGTGAGGTTGGAGCTGTCCACCACCACGGCGTCCTTCGCCTGGCGCAGCGGATCGGTCTTGCGGGTCATGTCCTGGTAGTCCCGCTCGTTGACGGCTTTCAGGACCTTCTCGAAGGGCTGCGACTGGCCTTCGGCCTCATACTGCAGCATCCGCCGCGTCGCGCGGGCTTCGGGGGAGGCAGTCAGGTATACCTTGACCGGCGCGTCAGCCAGCACGACGGTGCCGATGTCCCGCCCGTCCACCAGCATGGGCATGGTCCGGGCCAGCGCCCGCTGGGCTTCGACCAGCCGGGTGCGCACGCTCGGGTATTTGGAGACGTCGCTGGCCGCATCGCTGACCTCCGGCGTCCGGATCAGGCCGGTCACGTCCTCGCCGTTGAGCAGGGTGCGCTGCGCGCCGTCCTGGTACCTGACTGCGATCTGCGCCTGCGCCACGGCCGCGGTCACCGCCTGCTCGTCCTCGAGGGAAACGCCCTGCCGGAGGGCATACAGCCCCGCCGCGCGGTACATCGCCCCCGTGTCCAGGTGCAGGATGTTGAGCCGCCGCGCCACCTCGTCGCTGACGCTGGATTTGCCCGCGCCGACCGGTCCGTCGATGGCGATATTCAGCGGCCGGTCCGCCGCTGGGGAATGATCTGTCTGGTTCATGCCTGGCCTCACTTTCGGTGAAATCGCCTGCAATGGCGTTATACTGAGATTATAACACCAAACAGAAACTTATACAACTGTTTACACCGGGCGAAAAATGGCGTATAATCATCCCATGGCTTTATACGGGGAGTGGGGAGGTATTTGTATGTACAGAAGACCGGTATCGCTGCTTCTGGCCGTCCTGCTGATGGTGGTGACGGTTGCCGTTCCGGCGCTGGCGGACAGCTGGACCTGTCCGTCGTGCGGGAAGCAGAACGATGGCAATTTCTGCGGCTCCTGCGGCACACGCCGCCCCGCCCAGACGGTGACCGCGCCGCCGGAACAGCCGCTGTTTCCCGGGATCCCCGGGATCACGACGCCGCAGCCGGCCGATCCCGTGACCGTGACACCCGGACCGGCGACGACCGCTCCGCGGATACCCACCGATTGGGTGTCCCGCCCGCCGACGCTGACGCCCACCGCGCCGGTGACCCTTCCACCGTCCCCTGCGCCGGTGACCCTTCCACCGTCCCCTGCGCCGGCGACCAGCACGCCGACCCCTGCGCCGGTGACCGGTACGTGGATCAGGAATTTCACGGCCAGCGTGGACAAGGGCCAGTGCACGGTGAATTTCCGCGACGGCTATATCCGGGACACCGACGGCAAATACTATGTGGTGTACAGCTATTACGGCAATGAGTATTACAGCTGGCATATCATGGATCCCGGCCAGATCGAATATACGATGCCCGTGGTGCCGGGCAGGACGCTGCGGGTCGGGGTTTATCTCGCGGCGCCGGATGAAGAGGCGAAGGACCCGGAGGATGGCATCACCAGAACGTTGACGGTGCCGTTTGCGGGGACCTACAGCGGGTATTCCTTCCGCGCCGGCGCCAGCAGGCTGGCGATCCGGAATGACAGCGGCACGGAGGAAGTCACCGCGTACGCGCTGTCGGACCTGACGGATCATGCCGACGAGGTGATCATCCAGATGGACTGGTCGTACCGGCTCACCTCTGACACCCGTGTCGATATGCATGGCGTGCTGGATACGCCGGACGGAGCGTTCTATACGGAAACCTGCTGGTACACCTGGGACGCCCGGGACCATGAGCCGTATTATTACTTTTACAGCTTGAAAGACCTGCTGGACAAGGCGGGCAGGTTCGGCTCCCTAGAGGAGGGCGCGTACCGGTTCTCCCTGTATATCGACGGGCAGACGGTGGTGTCCGTGCCGTTTACGGCGGGTACACGGCGTGTGCCCGCGGTGACGCCGAGTCCCACCCCCACCCCGCGGGCCAGCGAATGGGTGACCAATTTTACCACGAACGTCCGGTCGGGCATATGTACGGTGGATTTCTCCGGCTATGCCGCCACCCATGACGGGACATACTATGTATTCTATGACTACGACGCCAACAGCTTCTATTCATGGGATGACGTGAACCCGGGCAAAACGACCTATGCCTTCCGCGTCATCCCGGGACAGCCGATGCGGGTGGGCGTGTACTGCGATGTGAGCGGCGGCGGCGCGCCGGCCTGGAACGGTACGGCGATGAAGCGCGTGAACGTCCAGGCGCCCGGTACCTACATGGGGCACGGCTTCCGGCACAGGAACGCCGAGCTGATCGTGGAGACGAACGGCACTGCGGTGCCGGTCCGGAGCTACTCCCTGTCGGACGTGACGGACCATCCCGACCAGGTCATGATCCGCCTCACCTGGGACTTCAGCGTCAGCCAGGAGCAGCTGATGGATGTGCTGGGCGTGCTGCACGCGCCGAACGGCGAGCTGTACAGCAAGACCTTCCGGTACAACTGGCGGCCGGGCAGCGGCGCGACCTTCCGACAGTCGCTGGCTTCCCTCCTGGAGTTGAGCAAGGAAAAGGGCACCCTGACGCAGGGCAGCTACCTGTTTGAGATGTTCATCGAAGGCCAGCGGGCGGCGTCCGTCCCCTTCACCGTCGGGACGTCGCGTGTGCTTGTCGCGACGCCTACCCCGAAGCCTACCCCGAAGCCGACCGCGACCAAAACGCCGACGCCGAAGCCCCGGACCTTCCGCATCCTGGCGCCGAGCATGAGCAACGGCGCGACCACGATCAGCTGGGAGGACAGCGCCAACAACGGCCCCTACACCGTGCTGGTTCAGCACGAGTACAAGAGCGGCTCCCAGACGAAGCTGGCGGCTGCGCAGCAGTTCGCGCGCACCAACAGCAAGAGCGCGACCAACGGCTACGTGATGGCGCCCGGCGAGCCGTACACCATCACCGTCAGGGACGGCAGCGGCGCCTCCGTGACCTACAGCTATAAGCCGACGCCCCGCAATTATCCGGACTTCTCCATCAGCATCGACATCGACCTCAAGACCAAGACGCCCAAGGGAACCAAAAACCAGAAATCCCTGTCCGCGGCGGACATCCGGAAGAACCTGGGCTCCTATACCTACGGCGCCTATGTCCGGCTGGGCTATTCCCAGATCCGGTACGAGCGCACGACCAACTGGACCATGGCCTTCCATATCCCCAACGGCGACGTATACGTCGATATGTACCAGGTGGACACGATCCCCGCGGGTCATCATTACACCTACTATCCGCACTATCCCTTCAACGGGCTGTTCCAATACCTGATGGATTCGGTCGGCTCCATTCCCGCGGGCACGTACCGCATGACGCTCTATTTCGACGGACAGAAGTCCGGATCGTCCACGTTCACGGTCACCCAGTAACTGCCTGGAGGAAATCGCTTGCCGGAAGAAACGTATGAAATCCTGGCCCTGCTGATGCGCTACGTCTTCGCCGGGCTCATCGCGCTGATCTGCGCGCGCGCCCTGCGCTGGCTGCTGCACGATCACCGCGTGCACGCCCGCGAAAGGCGGCAGCTGCCGCGCGCCGGGCAGATCGGCGTGCTCGAGTTCGCGGATACGGGCGAGCGCCTGCCGATCGCCCCGGAGGGTCTGGTAGGCGCCGGCGGGATCTGCGACGTGGTCATCCGCAAGCGGGGCCTCCGGAACCGGCACTTTACCTACCGGCTGCAGCCCCGGCGGGGCGTAGAGATCGTCCCCTGCCGCCGGGCGCAGGTCAGCGTCAACGGCCAGCCCGCCCAGGCGGGGCGGTATGCGGTGAGCGGCGCCGTGATCGAGGCGGGCGACGCCGTCCTTCGGCTGCGGCTCTTCAAGCGCTTGCGCCTTCCGCAGGAAACGCAGGACAGCCCGGATCCCATCCTGAGCACCTGGGAGGAGGACGAATTCCTGCCGAACGGCATGGCCGTCCCCGCCGCCGGCAGCCCGTGGACCGGGGAAGGGCCGGACGAAACGCCGGACGATTATCCCGAAGAAGACCCGGACGAAGCGCCGGAGGGGGAGGACCCGCGCGACCGCGGCTGGGGCAGGGTGCTGCCGCTGTTCCCGCAGGATGAAGAGGATAAAAACCGTCACGAATGAAGAAGAAAGAGAAGCCGAAAAAACGAACATTCGCACGCCGTCTGCTGACGTGCACGATGCTGTTCTATTTTCTCGCGTTCGGGCTGCTGTTTCTGTACGCGTATGACGTACGGGCGCTCGTCCTGGCGCTGGCGGTCCCCGCGCTGATTTTCGTCAGCGTGCGCGGTTTCCCGCGCCTGTTTCCGTCGGACCGGCTGCTGCTGAGCCTGTGCAGCTTCCTGGCGTCCCTCGGCGTGCTGGTGCTCTACCGCCTGAACCCGGACCGCGGCATCAGCCAGCTGATCAACTACGGCATCGCGATCGCCGCCATGCTCGGCTGCACGGTCGCCCTGCGGTATATCCGCCGCTGGCGGCTGCTGGCGATCCTGGCCGTGCCGGCGTCGATCGGCCTGCTGGCGCTGCCGCTGATCTACGGCAGCGAGATCAACGGCGCGAAAAACTGGGTGACCCTGTTCGGCTACGGATTCCAGCCCAGCGAGATCGTCAAGCTCGGCCTGGTGGTCAGCCTGGCCTGGCTGCTGTCGCGGCGGCGGCTGATCGTCGGCATCGTGCTGACGGGCATCTGCCTGGGCTTCCTGATGCTGCAGAAGGATATGGGCACGGCGCTGCTCTATTTCGGCATGGCCCTGATGATGATGTACGTCTCCACCGGCAGCCCGCTGATCCTGCTGGGCGGCGCGGCCGCCGGCGCGGCGGGCGCGTATATCGGGTACATGCGCTTCGCCCACGTGAAGGTGCGCGTGGCGGTATGGATGAATCCCTGGAACGACCGGCAGGGGACGGGCTACCAGATCGTGCAGGGCCTGATCGCGATCGCCAACGGCGGGCTGTGGGGCACCGGCCTCCGGCTCGGCAATCCGGGGGTCATCCCCGCTTCGTACAACGACTATATCTTTACGGTCATCTGCCATGAGTTCGGCGTCCTCTTCGGCCTGGGGGTGCTGATCATCTACCTGGCGATGGTGCTGCGCGGCCTGGCCATCGCCCGGCAGGCGGACAACCGGTTCCATGCCCTGCTGGCCCTGGGCTGCACGGTGATGCTGGGCCTGCAGATGTTCATTATCGTGGCCGGCAATATCAAGCTGATCCCCCTGACCGGCGTCACGCTGCCGCTGATCAGTTACGGCGGCACGTCGCTGGTGTCCAGCATGTGCCTGATCGGCGTCCTGCAGGGCGTGTCCGCCGCCAACCGCGCGCGGATGGACCAGGCCCGGGAGGACGCGCTGTATGAAGGGGAGGACGCGCTGTGAAACAGTTACGGCAACATATCCGGCGGGTCGGGCTGATGCTGTGCGTCCTGTTCGCAATGCTGGCGCTGTACGGGGTGTACAGCTACACCCACTACGGCAGCCGCTGGTTTTCCGTCAGCGCGAACACCTGGCTGCGCAGCGCCAAGAAGGACGTGGTGCCGGGCGATATCTATGATATCAACGGCGTCCTGCTGGCGGGCAGCGACGTGACCGCGGGGGAGGACGGCCTGGCCGTCAGCCGGCGCTATCACCAGGACGCGGCGGTCCGCGCCGCCACGGTGCACGTGATCGGCGACGCGGCGGGCAACGTGTCCAACGGGGTGGAAACCTTTATGGCGCGCGCCCTGTACGGGTTTGAGCAGTCCATCGGCGAGCGGCTGGGCGACGCCATGGCCGGCCGGCAGCGCAAGGGCGACAGCCTGACGCTGACGGTGGACAGCGCGCTGTGCCGGTACATCTCTGGCCGGGTGGGGGAGATCAGGCTGCCCGTGAACGAGGACGGCACGCGCCCCCCGCTGTGCGGCGCGGTGGTGGTGATGAACTGGAAGACCGGCGCCGTGCTGGCCGAGATGAGCTTTCCGTCATTTGATCCGGCCGCGCGCGGCAGCTCCGCGGGGGAACCGTATTTCAACCGCGCGGTGCAGGGGCGGTACGCGCCGGGATCCACCTTCAAGGTGGTGACCGCGGCCGCGGCCCTCAGCGATCCGGGCCTGAACGGGCGGTCCTTCACCTGTACCGGGGCGCTGGAGGCGCGGGACCGGACCGGCAGCACGCGCCTGATCACCGACGCGGGCACGGACGCGGAGATCCTGGTCACCCACGGCCAGATCGACCTGGCCCGCGCCTTCCGCGTGAGCTGCAACAACACCTTCGCGACGGCCGCCCTGCAGCTGACCGACGCGAAGCTCCGCAAGCAGGCGATGAACTTCGGCTTTGAGGAAAACTTCCTGTTCCGGGACATTGTGGTGGAGAACTCCTCCTATCCGGAGGGAGAGCGCAGCGAATGGGACGTCGCGATGACGGGCATCGGCCAGAGCGGCCTGCTGGCCACCCCGATGCACCTGTGCCTGATCGCGGCGTCCGTGGCCAACTACGGGGTCATGATGGAGCCGCGCCTGCTGGCCCGCGCCACCGCGTCCAACGGCAGCATCCGCCGGGTATTCGAGTCCCGCGCGGCCCGCACGGCGGTCAGCGACCCGACGGTCCTGGCCGCGCTGCGCGGGATGATGTACGACGTCGTGAACGCGGAAAACGGTACCGGCAGCCGTGCCGCGCTGGCCGACTGGCCGGTCTACGGCAAGACCGGCAGCGCCGAGGTGGACGGCCAGGCCCGGACCAACGCCCTCTTCATCGGCTTCATCGGCGACGACCGCGCCCCCTACGCCCTGTCCATCGTCCTTGAAAACACAGGGAGCGGCGGGGCTTTCGCCGCGCCGCTCGCGCATGATATCTTTGAGTACCTGACGAAGGTCGATTCAGTCGGAGTCACTGTTCACGGGGTGAACAGTGACCGAAAGGGGGACTCGCGTCCCCCCTTCGGGACCCCCCTGTCAGATTTGCCTGTCGCCCCGTTGGGGCTCCCGGGCGGCAAATCTGCAAGGTAGAAATCGCTGACGCGATTTCGTCCTCGCACCGTACATGCCGCTGCTGCGGATT
>CACXEB010000335.1 GCA_902766515.1 uncultured Eubacteriales bacterium | reverse complement strand
CAGCACCGCCGCGATCACGGCGACGATGCCGATCAGCATGATGATGCCCTGGATGAAGTCATTGATGGCCGTGGCCATGTATCCGCCCGCGATCACGTAAATCCCGGTCAGCACCGCCATGACGATGATGCAGACGGTGTAATCGATGTTGAAGGCCATGGCGAAGAGACGGGAAAGGCCGTTGTACAGCGACGCGGTATAGGGGATCAGGAAAATGAAGATGATGGCGGACGCGGCGATCTTGAGCGATTTGGAATGGAACCGCTGGCCGAAAAATTCCGGCATGGTGCGGCTGTCCAGCTGCTGTGTCATGATGCGGGTTCGGCGGCCCAGGATGGACCAGGCCATCAGGGATCCGATGAACGCGTTGCCCAGGCCGATCCAGGTGGAGGCGATGCCGTACCGCCAGCCGAACTGTCCGGCGTAGCCTACGAAAATGACCGCGGAGAAATAGCTGGTGCCATAGGCAAAGGCGGTGAGCCACGGACCGACGGAACGGCCGCCGAGCACAAAGCCGTTCACATCCGTGGAGTTGCGGCGGCAGTAGACGCCGACGCCGATCATCAGGCCAAAGAACACGACAAGCATCAGGATTTTGATAAGCATCGCATAATACCTCCTACTGATTTGTTCACAGCCGGCTTGCCGTACGGAAAGAAACACCGCCCTCCGGCCGACAGGCTCAAGAGGGCGGTGTGTGAATCCGCGGTACCACCTCTGTTTGATGCGCTCTCACGAGGCGCGTCCTTATCAGGTACATTCATACCTTGCCGGGATAACGGCCGGCCTGCCGTCGGGGCTTACTGAGCGCGGAGCGCTGTTCAGCCGGACGCTCTCGGTGGGTATTTCGTCATTGAGGCCGCACTGCCTTGCATCTCCCGGCAGCTTTCTGAGGTCGGACACCCAACGCTACTTGACACCGGTCATCGCGTATGCGAGCATCATAATCACCAAACGGCCCGGTGTCAAGCAAAAAACAGGAGAAATACAAACGCGCCGCCTACTTGTCAATCCGAAATGTTTGTGATACATTTAAAAAGTCCAATCAAGAGGAGGAGAAACGATGAGAAGGAAAGACCGTGAAGTCCTGGATCCGGAAGAGATCTTTGATATGCTCAACCGCTGTGATACCATCCGGATCGGCATGCGCGGCGAAGGTTATCCGTACGTCGTTCCCGTATCCTTCGGTGCGGAGCGCGTCGATGGGAAAACCGTGGTTTACTTCCATTGCGCCCGGGAAGGAATGAAGGTGGACCTGCTGCGCGCTGATCCGCATGTTTGCGTCGAAGGGGATATTTTTATCCGGACCGAACCGACGGACCATGGCATTACGACCCGGTATGAAAGCGTGATCGGCTTCGGGATCTGTGAATTTCCGGAGGACAGGGACGAAATCATCCATGGGCTGAAAGTGCTGACGGAGCATTATGGTTACATGGATTATCCGCTGGAACGATGCCGCGATACCGCGTATATTTACGTCGGCCGGATCGTGCTGAGCGGGATGACGGGCAAGCGGAATTTGCCCCTGCGATAATAAAAGCGATCAAGGAGGTTTTTATATGAAACGGTTTACGATTCTGGCGCTCGCGGTTTCCGCTGCGGCCTTGTGCCTGTCAATCATCGGATTCATCACTGTCAGCCGCCAGGTGCAGGAAATGCAGGCGCTTGCGAAGCGGACGGAACAGGCGGCTGAACAGACGCAGGCCCAATTGGCCGAATCGCAGGAAAGCCAGTCGGCGGCGATTGCCGCTGTACAGCTGACGACGGAAAACCAGGGAAAGCAGCTTGACGGACTGGCAGAACAGGTGCGGAAACTGTCGGAACAGCCTGCGAAGGACATCCAGTATGTGATGTTCCTCGGGACGAACGACAAGGATACCAACGAGCCGGTATTTACGCCGGACGAAGCCAAGGCGCAGGCAGACACGATCCTGTCCAGGTATTTTTCAGGGTTTACCATCCAGGAAGCCCGGGGCGGCTGGACGAATGACGACGGCACCGTCAGCCACGAATATACCGTGGTCATCCTGTTGAGCGATACGACACCGGAGGCGGTGCACGCGGCGGCGAATGAGCTGATCGACGTGTTTCATCAGAGCGCCGTGCTGATTCAGGCAAACGAAACAACGACGGAATTCTACGTTGGCGCGGCGCAATGACAGGAGGGGCACCGGCGTGTC
The DNA here is from genome assembly GCA_902766515.1 of uncultured Eubacteriales bacterium. The sequence goes on along the minus strand of CACXEB010000335.1, from coordinate 2,555 downwards.
AGGAAGGGGATACCAATGCAAACGGATCCAAGATGCAAAAGGCTGAATGAATTGAGCGACCAATACCATACGCTGTTCAGACAACTCACGGAAAAATACCTCGCGGAATTGTGCGGCGCGCACAAACTGCCGGAGCCGCTCTGCGTGGGCGATTACATGCTGCTGCACCAGCTCTCGGAAAGCGGCGAAGGCCCGGTCAGCATGGCGGATATCAGCCGGAAGATGAAAATCAATCCATCGACAGCCACCCGGCGCGTCAACCGCCTGGTGAACAATGGTCTGGTGGTGAAAATTGCGGCAAAGTATGATGACCGCCGGTATGATCTGCGCATGACCGCCAAGGGAACGAAGATCACGGAGGAAATGGGTGAGCGGCTGTACCAGGCTGTCCTGAAGACCTATGAACCCATTACCGAAACGGAGCTCCAGGCTGTCTATCATTATCTGGAAACGTGCATCGAGCAGTTGGATCAGTTAGTTTCCGCTTGACATCAGGGCCTCCTGAACGTATAATGTTTGCAGACGCAAAGGTTGCGATTGCAACCGGATATCGTCCCGACGAAAAGGAGGCATGTATATGAAAAAGATCATCGCTCTGCTGCTCTGCCTTTCATTCTGTCTTGGCGTAACCGCCGCACTGGCGGAAGACTATGATCCCGCCGCCCTGCTCGACTGGTATGATCAGAATCCGCAGATCTGGATGACGGTCAACAACGATCATTGGGACGCCCGGGCGGAAAGCGCGCCCACGGACGAAGAGATCGAAAAGATGCTCAACTTCGCCCTGAAATCCCAGACCGGTATCCATTGGACGGAATCCTTCTTCCTTGTCGTCCGCGACGTGGCGGCCCAGCAGGGCATTATCGGCCAGACGTTCGGCACGCTGGAAGGTTCCGCCAACGAAGGCACCGTGACCATCCTGGTGCTGACGGACAACGTCCTGGCGCAGGAAGAGCACGCGACGCCCTATGACGGCGCGACCTATTTCCAGCAGCCGATGATGGCGAGCTTCAATGCCGGCCTGACCTGCGGCATGCTGAATGTCGCCGCGAGCGTCCTGGGTTACTCGACCCATTATTTCGCCTATCCGGACGGCGAGCTGATCAAGGGGAACGCACATGACCTCAGCTATTTCCTGGAGGGCAACGATTACACCCGCATCTGGGGCATTACCGGCAGCTACGAGGATGCCTCCCAGGCCATGGAAATCCCTGTGGAGGGCAATGTGTACCTGGAGGCGGCGATCGTCATCGGCAAGCCGAATCCGGAAGAGGATGTGTACACCACGTCGACCATGCACGCCCGTCCTGACAACTACGCTTTCTGGGGCGAATAATTTTCATACAGCATAACAAGAGGGGGTTGTGAATGATTCACAACCCCCCTGTTGATCAGGAGGAAACACGATGAAGAGAAGATGGATGATTCTTTTTTGCATTCTGACGCTGGCGGCACTGGCCTGCGGGGCGCTGGCGGAGCAGCTCTCAGACGCGGAACTCGCGGCCAAAGCGCTGCCGGACGGCGCATCCTTCAAAAAGCAGAGCTTGAAAAGCAAGTACAAATCGTTTGAAGAACTCGGTGTGGAGAACGAGGTCGTGGCCGTCTGGAAGGCCTCCAATGGATACGTGTTCCAGACCCGCGTGCACTATGGCACCGAGTTTTACGAGGATCCCGTGATGGATGTCTTCACCGGGATGGATAAGCAGGGGTATATCACAGGCGTCGTCATCGGCGCGGCACAGGACCATACCGCCGGTTTCCTGGCCATGGTCACCCAGGACTACCTGGACGGGACGTACCAGCGGCAGTACGCTTCTTCCGCCCTGGCGGTCGACGCGGTTTCCGGGGCGACGTTTTCGTCGGACGCCGTGCTGTACGGCGTGCAGACCGCCTGCTGGTATGCGGCGAACGTGTATCGCCTGGGAGAACGGGAGGTCCAGGATATCCAACTGAAAAAGCTGCAGGCCGTCGTGCCGGGTACCTATGAAAAACTGGACGTGAACAGTGAGTTTGCATGCGATGCCGGCGTGGTGCAGTATGCGGCCCGCGGCGTGGACGCGGACGGAAAGGCTTTCTGTGCGATCATCGCGCAGGCCGCGTTCACCCCGGCGAACCCTGACAACAACATGGCCATGCCGACCTACCAGATCTGGTTCGGTGAGGATGGCGCCGTCTTCCGGGCGAACATGCTCGCGGGCCATTTCTATGAGGCTTTCCCGATGCCGGAGGAAAAGCTGGCGGCTTATTACGGCATTCCGGTCGTCACCGGCAGCGAGTTTGATCTCTTCGCCGAAGGACTGGTCACCGATTCTCCGGAGTTTGTCCTCACCAGCGCAACCATGGCGTTTCCTGACACCAGGACGGGCGCGACCGTCGATGGCAACGATACAAGCCTGTCGGTCCGCAATTGCTTTATCACGGCGGCCAGGTATTATGCCGCCTGCATCAAGTAATCGTCCTGATCATTCAAACAGCAAACAGGCACCGGCGGCCAAGGACCGCCGGTGCCTGTCTGTTCATTGGTGATCAGAATCCGTAGTACATTTCATAGTCAT
>CACXEB010000334.1 GCA_902766515.1 uncultured Eubacteriales bacterium | reverse complement strand
TGGGAGCATAGCTCAGCTGGGAGAGCATCTGCCTTACAAGCAGAGGGTCACAGGTTCGAGCCCTGTTGTTCCCATCTTCCCCAGCGAAGGCGCACAATTACGGCCCGGTAGTTCAGCTGGTTAGAACGCCAGCCTGTCACGCTGGAGGTCATGGGTTCGAGCCCCATTCGGGTCGCCATACTTGCCTTGGTAGCTCAGTCGGTAGAGCAATAGACTGAAAATCTATGTGTCGGTGGTTCGATTCCGCCCCAAGGCACTTTTGCGGTAGTAGCTCAGTTGGTAGAGCGCCACCTTGCCAAGGTGGAGGTCGCGAGTCCGAGCCTCGTCTACCGCTCCATTTTTAACAAGGCGCCATAGCCAAGTGGTAAGGCGAAGGTCTGCAAAACCTTTATGCCCCGGTCCGAATCCGGGTGGCGCCTCTCAACTGCCCGCAGTACAGACTGCGGGCATTGCTTTATATCCACTGACTCCATCACGAAAAGGAGGTCCATGAGATGGCAAAGGTATTGCTGCTGAACGGCAGCCCCCACCCCCACGGCTGCACCGCCGCCGCCCTGGAAGAGATGATCGGCGTGCTGGCATCGGAAGGCATGGAAACAGAACTGGTCCACGTCGGCCACCAGGCCGTGCGCGGCTGCGTCTCCTGCGGCGCGTGCCGGAAGCTGGGCCGCTGCGTCTTCAACGATGATCCGGTCAACGCCCTCGCGCCGAAGCTGGAAGCGGCGGACGGCCTGGTGATCGGCAGCCCCGTGTACTACGGCTCCCCCAACGGCACCCTCCTGTCCCTACTGGACCGCCTGTTCTATTCGACTTCGTTCTCCAAGCAGATGAAGGTCGGCGCGGCCGTCGTCAGCTGCCGCCGCGGCGGCAACACCGCTTCCTTCGACGTGCTCAACAAGTATTTCACCATCAGCGGCATGCCGGTCGCCTCCAGCACCTACTGGAACCAGGTGCACGGCTTCACCGCTGAGGATGTCCGCAAGGACCTGGAGGGCCTGCAGACCATGCGCAACCTGGCCCGGAACATGGCCTTCCTGATCCGCGCCATCGCCGCCGAGCGCCAGGCCTCCGGCCTGCCCCAGGTGGAGCGCGGATCCTTCACCAGCTTCCCGGACGGGAAGTAACGATTATGATGACCATCAGAGAGAAGATTGCCGCTTACGCGGACGCGCAGGATCCTGTGTACCGCCGGATCGCCCTGGACATTCACGAACATCCGGAGGTCAGCAACTATGAATTTTATGCCTGCGAGCGGCTGAGCAACCAGCTCAGGGACGAGGGCTTCCGGGTCACGGTGGACGTGGCGGGCCACCGCACCGGGTTCACCGGCACGTACAAGGCGGAAAAGCCCGGCCCGGTGCTGGTGTTTCTGGCGGAATACGACGCCCTGACGGGGCTGGGGCACGGCTGCGGCCACAACCTGTTCGGCCCGACGTCCCTGCTCGCGGCAGCGGCGCTCCGGCAGGTCCTGGATGAGACGGGCGGAGAGATCCGCGTCTACGGTACCCCCGGCGAGGAGGGCGGCGAAAACGGCGCTGCCAAGGGCAGCTTCGTGCGGGAAGGCTTCCTGCGGGACGTGGACGCCGCCCTGTGCGTACATCCCGGCGACCGGCACCAGGCGTCCAGCAAAAACCTCGCCTGCCTGCCCGTCGACATTGAATTTTGGGGGAAATCCGCCCACGCGGCGGCCGCCCCGGAGCAGGGCATCAACGCGCTGGACGCCCTGATCCTGACCTATAACGGGATCAACGCCCTGCGCCAGCATGTGACCCCGGACGTGCGGATTCACGGCATCGTCACCAGCGGCGGGGACGCCCCCAACATCGTGCCCGCCTACGCCGCGGGCAAATTCTACCTCCGGGCGGCGACGGTGCCCAAACTGGAAGCGCTGCGCCAGCGGATCGAAAAAATCGTCGAAGGCGCCGCGCTGATGACCGGGGCAACGGGTCGGATGCAGCCCTTCCAGAACCGCCTTGACAACATGGTGCCCACGCCTTCCTTCGACGCCGTCTATATGAAGGAGATGGCCCTGCTCGGGCAGCATGTGCTGCCGCCCGACACGGGCTGCGGCATCGGCTCCAGCGACGTGGGCAACATCTCCCAGGTGGTCCCTGCCATCCAGCCCACCATCTGCATCACCGACGGCCCCACCCCCTGGCATACGGAGCAGGCCAAGGCGGCGGCGAAATCGGAGAAGGGCCTGGCCTCCATCGCCCTGGGCGCGAAGGCGCTGGCGCTGACAGCCCTCGACCTGATCGAGGATCCGGCGCTGCTCGCGAAGATCAAGGCCGACCATGCCCTCGAAGTGGCGCGGCAATAATACAATCGAAATACAATTTGTCTATTGACTTTGTAGATTATTTGACTATAATACGATCTGAACCGATCGAAAGGAGGTGAGCGCAGTGACCGTACGGATGATGATGTGTTGTCGCAGCATGCGTGTGTTTGCTGCGCTCATTTTGTAGCCGTCCGGCGTTTTGGGGGCGGTCCTGGCAATGCGGCGCAGCATGCGCCGCTTTTTTGTTTGCGATGAAGAGACAGCGGGACAGAAAGACGGAAAGGACACTGAGATGATTCAAGTGGACCACGCGGTCAAGACCTTCGAGGACGGCAGGCAGGAGGTGCACGCGCTGCGCGAGGTGAGCCTGCGGGTGGAGAAGGGCGATATCTACGGCATCGTGGGATTCTCCGGCGCGGGAAAATCCACCCTGCTCCGGCTGGTCAACGGCCTGGAACGGCCGGACAGCGGCAGCGTCATCGTGAGCGGCCAGGACCTCTCGAAGCTGAGCCCGAAGGACCTGCTGCGGCTGCGCCGCAAAATCGGCATGGTGTTCCAGCAGTTCAACCTGCTGGAAGGAAAAACCGTCAGGCACAACGTGTCCATGCCGCTGCTGCTGGCGGGCGCCCCCCGGAAAGAGATCGACCAGCGGGTGAAGGAAGTGCTGCGGTTCGTGGAGCTGGAGGACAAGGAAAACGCCTACGTCAGCCAGCTGTCGGGCGGCCAGAAGCAGCGGGTCGGCATCGCCCGGGCGCTGGCCACCCGCCCGGACATCCTGCTCTGCGACGAGGCCACCTCGGCCCTGGATCCACAAACCACGGAATCGATCCTGCTGCTGCTCAAAAAAGTCAACCGGGAGATGGGCGTCACCATCCTGCTGATCACCCACCAGATGCAGGTGATCCAGATGATCTGCAGCAAGGTGGCCGTCATGGAATACGGCCGGATCGTGGAGGAGGGCAGCGTGCTTTCCGTGTTCGGGACGCCCCGCGAGGAGGTCACGAAGCGCTTCGTCCGCACGGTGATCAACGACCAGGTTCCCGAAAAATTCATTTCCGTGGTGCGGAACGAGCGGCGGAACCAGCGGGTGGAGCTGCTGAAATTCATCGGCGACGCTGTGAAGGAGCCCCTGATCGCCAACCTGTGCCGCATGGCGGGGCTGGAAGTCAATATCCTGGGCGCGACGATCCAGGAGATGCAGGGCAGCGTGATGAGCGTATTCATCCTCCAGCTGATCGGGGACGACGCAATGATCGCCCAGGCGGAATCGAAGATCGACGCAGCGGGCGCGCTGCGGGAAAGGATGGTGTTTGAAGCATGACAGACTGGCAGGCGCAATTCAAGGAAACCTTCGGCATCAAGTGGCCCAGGCTCCTGGAGAGCCTGGGACAGACCGTCTACATGCTGGGCTGGGCGCTGCTGATCGGCGCGGTGATCGGGCTGCTGCTGGCCCTGCTGCTGGTGCTCTGCCGCAAGGGCGGGCTCAGGCAGAACCGGGCCGTCCACGCGGTTGTGAACGTGTATGTGAACATCGTGCGTTCCATGCCCTTCATCATTACCCTGGTATTCGTGTTTCCCCTGACCCGGCTGATCGTGGGCAAAACCTACGGCTCCACCGCCATGCTGGTACCGCTGGTGATCTACATCAGCCCGTACATGGCCCGGCTGATCGAAAACTCCCTGCTGGAAGTAAGCCCCGGCGTCATCGAGGCTGCCCAGGCCATGGGCGCGACGACCCGGCAGATCATCCTCCGCTTCCTGCTGCCGGAAGCCCTGCCCTCCATCGTGCTGGCCATGACCACCGGCACGGTCGGCCTGCTGGGTGCCACCGCCATGGCCGGATATGTGGGCGGCGGCGGCGTCGGCGACCTGGCCCTGACCTACGGATACCAGCGGTACAATTTTCCCCTGCTGATCCTGACCATCGTGATCCTGGTGGTCTTTGTGCAGCTGCTGCAGCTGCTCGGCAGCCGCGTCAGCGGAAAGCTGCGGCAGCACCGGTAATCCATCCCGGTTTTCCTCCCCCGTCCGGAAGGGGGATGAAACATACAGACGACAAATGAGAGGAGACAACACCATGAAAAAGCTGTTTTCTGTCCTGCTGGTCCTTGCCCTGATCCTGATCATGGCCGCGGCCGCCCTGGCGGAGGATAAGACGGTCATCCGCTACTCCAAGTCCCAGGGGCCCTACACCGAGCTGTTTGAGGACGGGATCGTCCCCATCCTGGAACAACAGGGCTATACCCTCGAAGTGGTGGAAGCCAGCGACCTGCTGGTCGCCGACAAGATGCTGGAAGCGGGCGACGTGGACGTGAACGTGGAGCAGCACACCGCCTATATCGAGACCTACTTCAACGCGAACAATGACGGCCACCTGGTGGGCATCAGCCCCATCCCCACGGTGCCCGCCGGCCTGTATTCCGCCCGGCACGCCAGCCTGGACGAGGTTGCCGAGGGCATGACCGTCGCCGTCACCAATGACGCCTCCAACACCGCCCGCTGCCTGCTGATCCTGCAGAAGATCGGCTGGATCACCTTCGATCCCGGCGTGGACGTGACCACCGTCACCGTGGATGACATCGCGGAGAACCCCTATAACCTGGAAATCATCCAGGTGCTGAACACCACCATTCCCACCAGCCTGGCCGACTATGACTTCGGCCTGATCACCGGCTCCATCGTGTGGAACGCCCGCGAAATCGTGGATCCCGCCAGCGCCCTGGCGCAGGAGGACATCCTGCCCCACCTGGTACTGCAGGTGACCGTGAAGGAGCAGGACAAGGACGCGGCATGGGCCAAAGCGATCGTGGACGCCTACCATTCCGATGCGTTCAAGGCCTACCTGGCGGAGAACAACACGGGCATGTGGTGGATCCCCGAAGAGCTGCGCTGACCTTGCCAATACAAACGGGGCTGTCCCAACACCGACGATGGGACAGCCCCGTTTTTTGTTTCTGTTATACTGATTGACGTCTAAAGCATGTACAGATGCAAGATGGATTTTTCGTCCCGGCGAAGTGGAACGAAGGGAGGCGTAGCTGCGCTACGTCGACCGCAGTGCAGCGCAGCCGGGGCGAAAAAGGCGCTTGCAGATGTATATGGGGTAGACGGAAAGCAGTATTATTCAATCTCCCGGCAGAACCGCTCGATCTCGCCGCGGCGCGCCGCGACCGCTTCCCTGTATTCCACCGAACACAGGCCCAGGCGGCCGCAGCAGGCGATTTCCAGATGGCCATAGAAATGCTCGATGCTCTCCATGATCCGGTCGCACTCCCGCATGCCCGGACCGGTGCGCAGGGCGATGGCATACCCCCGCTTGCCGGGGGCTATCCGCGCATGCGGCTCATGCGTGTTGCACCAGGGCGTGCAGCGGTCGATGAACGCCTTGAACTGCCCGGGGATATCCGCCCAGTAGGACGGCGACACGCAGACGATCACGTCCGCGCGGTCAAACTCCGCCATCAGGACGCTCACACCGTCCGTCTGGACACAGGCGGCCGTCCGGTGGCACTGCCTGCAGCCTTTGCAGAACCCGAAGCGGTAATCGTCAATACAGACCGTTTTCGTCTGATAACGGTCGGAAAGCCGGTCCGCCACGATCTCCGCGATCTCCTGCGTCGCGCCGGTGCGGACAGGGCTGCAATTCAGGATCAGCGCGCGCCTGGCCTGTTCCACTGCGATCATCCCTCCATTCAGCGGCATTCTCAATGATTTTCAGTCCGGGACCGGACTATCCTCAAGCTCCGGCTGCGGCGGCGCCTGGTCGATCAGGGTCTGCAGGGTGAACTGGCCCAGGTAGTCTTTCACCACCCGGTCGAGCCCCGTCCACATGGGCAGGGTGATGCAGAAACCGCACCGCTCACAGAGATTCCGGCCGGTCTCCAGGCACTGCACCGGCGCCAGGGACCCCTCCATCACGTTCAGGACGTTCAGGACGGACACTTCCCGCGGCGGCGGGATCAGCCTGTATCCGCCTGACCGCCCCCGGACCGCCAGCAGCAGGCCGGCCTGGCTCAGCTGCATCCCGATCTGGTCGCCGTATTTCTTGGAGATCTGCTGCCGGCGGGCAATATCCTTCATCGCAACAAAGCCGTTTTGCTGGTGCATGGCGATATCCAGCAGGATACGGATGGCATAGCGGCCGCGTGTGGAGATTTTCATCTGTTCATCCCTCCCCCCAGTCTATTGTACAGCATATCCATAGACAAATCAAGTGCAGAAGCGTCCCTGAAAAAAAGAGCACAGAAAAAAATAAACCCCCACAGCAAGTGCCAGACCATCGCCATCACATCGCGGGAGGCCGCAGGCCGAACCGTCGTCCCAACAGCCATCCATTCTCACAGCCCAGCGGCGTACCCCCCTGTCCTCTGCGGCACGGAATCCCGGAGTCCGCCGGTTCACCCGGCGGATGAGGCCGCAGGCC
>CACXEB010000333.1 GCA_902766515.1 uncultured Eubacteriales bacterium | reverse complement strand
TCCCGGATGTGGATATCCTGATTCAGCAACTGCATTCATCACCTTTCCGGCGCCGCCGCGCCTGTTTCGTCCATGCCGCGGAGCGCTCCCGGATTCCGCCGGAAATCGCTCCCGTTTTCCTGTTGCCCTTCGGAGAACAGATTATCAATTTGTCGGGGCATTGTCAAGAGTTTCCGCGGCGATCGGCCGGGTAAACAAACAGCGGGACCGCTGCCGTGTCGGGCAGCGGTCCCGTGACGTTATGCAATGGAGAGGGGGCTTATTCCTGCGCTTCGGTCAGGTCTTTGCCGAAGAAGCGCACGGACAGCTCGCTCAGGGTGCCGTCGGCGCGGGCTTCGGCGAGGATCTTGTTGATCGCTTCCAGCAGAGAGGCGCTTTCGGGGGTCTTGCGCAGGGGGATGCAGACCGGATCGCCGGGCTGGACGAGGACGATCTTCACGTTCGCGTCCGGCTGTTCCGCGAAGTACTCTTCAACGGTGCCGAGGGCGTTGATGGTCGCGTCGGCGCGGCCCTGCACGATGTTCATCACCGTTTCGCCGAAGGCTTCGGCGTAGATCATCTTTGCGCCGGCCTTCTCCGCCCGCTGGGCGTAGGTGGAGCCGGGGGAATTAACGGCGGTCTTGCCCGCCAGGTCTTCGAAGGTGTGGATGTCCTCGTTGTCCTTGCGGACCACCAGGGCGATCTCGGTGAAGACGTAGGGATCGGAGAAGTCGTATTTTTCAGCGCGCTCCGGGGTATAGTCCACGCCGTTGCAGACGATGTCGAAGCGGCCGCCGTCCATGCCGGCCAGCAGCGCGGACCATTCCGCCGTCTGGAAATCGGCTTCCACGCCCAGCTTTCCGGCGATCAGCCGGCTCAGTTCCACGTCAAAGCCGGTCAGGGTACCGGTTTCATCCACATAGGTCCAGGGCATCCAGTTGCCCTCCGTCGCTACGATCAGCTTGCCGCGCGCCTGGATGTCGGCCAGCTGGTCGGCCTGGGCGGCGGAAACGCCGAGCAGCAGGACCAGCGCCATCAGGAAAGCGCCGAAACGTGTCATCAGGTGCTTCATAGGTTCATCCTCCTTTGTGTGATGGGTTCCAGACGCATTGTAGCATAAAAAAATTGCGTAAGCAAGATTATTTTTGGAAATGACCAAATGCGCCTTGCCGCGGCTTCGGGTTCCGTGATATACTGTTCAACGGTATGCTTCACCATGTGAAGGCCGGTCACGGCCGGAGGGGGAACTGTCTTTGTTATTCAGCAGCCTCGAGTTCATCCTGTTTTTTTTCCCGGTGGTATTCGGGTTGTATTATCTGCTGCCGCTGAAAGCGCGGAATTACTGGCTGCTGCTGGCCAGCCTGTTTTTCTATGCCTGGGGTGAGCCGACATTCGTGCTGATCATGCTGGCGTCCATCGGGTTCAACTACCTGCTGGCGCTGCGCGTGGAGGAACTGGCGGACAGCCCCGGCGCGAAACGGGCGGTCCTGGTCGTGGACATCGTGCTCAACATCGGCATCCTGATCGTCTTCAAATACCTGAATTTTATCACCGGGATGCTGCATCCGTTGTTTCCATCGCTGGCTGTGACAAAAATCGCGCTGCCGATCGGCATCTCCTTTTTTACGTTCCAGGCGCTCAGCTATGTGATCGATGTCTACCGCGGGCTGCCGGCCCAGAGGAACATCGGCAGCCTGGGGCTGTATATTTCCCTGTTCCCGCAGCTGATCGCGGGGCCGATCGTCCGGTACACGACCGTGGTGGACCAGATCACAAACCGGAAGGTGAGCCCGCAGGACTTCACGGCCGGCCTGATGCGGTTCCTCATGGGGTTCAACAAAAAGATCCTGCTGGCCAACACGCTGGCCGTGGTGGCGGACGCGGCCTTCGGGGCAGCGTCCAACAGCGTGCTGTCCGCATGGCTGGGTATCGTGTGCTATACCCTGCAGATCTTTTTTGACTTCAGCGGGTATTCCGACATGGCCATCGGCCTGAGCGGCATGCTGGGCTTCCGCCTGCTGGAAAACTTTGATTATCCCTATATCTCTGGGACGGTGACCGAGTTCTGGCGCAGGTGGCATATCTCGCTGGGAAGCTGGTTCCGGGATTATGTCTATTTCCCGCTGGGCGGGTCCCGCGTGAAGCGCAGGAGCCGCCTGGTGCTGAACCTGCTGGTGGTGTGGCTGCTGACGGGCATCTGGCACGGGGCCAACTGGACCTTCATCGTATGGGGCCTGCTGTACGGCGTCGTGATCATCGTCGAAAAGCTGACGGGCATCCCCAAGCGCATGGCGCAATGGCGCCTGGCGGGGCGGGTCGGCTACCGGGTGCTGACGCTCCTGCTGGTGATGATCGGCTGGGTGCTGTTCCGTTCGGACTCGCTGCCGGCGGCGGGCCAGTACCTGAAGACGATGTTCGGCCTGGCGGGCAGCCCGCTTTCCGACGTTACCTTCCTGTTCAACGCGCGGGAATACCTGTGCTACCTGGTTTTCGGCATCCTCTGCGCCACGCCGGTCTTCCGCTGGCTTGGGGAGAAGCTGTCCCGGCGCAACAAGCGCCTGGGCCGGGCCGCGTCGTGCGCGCATGACGGCATCCAGCTGATCCTGTTTGTGTTCAGCCTGTCCTGCCTGGTGATGAAAGCGCACAACCCCTTCATTTACTTCAACTTCTGATCTTTGACTGATATAGAATGAGGCGTGGTGTATGAAGAAATGGCCGTTTGATCAAATATTCAGGCTGGTGATCGCCTGCTGCTGCCTGGTGGTGATTGGCGTGCTGTCCGTGACCAACCTGCCGCTGATGTCAAAGCCCGTGGACAGGTTCCTGCGTGGAAAAACCACGTTTGAGGAAATGACGAAAACGATCGCGTCCGGCCTCGTGTCCGATGACCTCGCGGAAAAGGACGGCTTTATCAACCTGAACGGCCTGCTGGCCCGGGTAGCGGGCAGGCGGGTGTACAATGATGTGGTGCGCCTGAACAACGGGATGCTGACCCGGACGGAAACGATCAAACCCTCGCAATTGACATCGGCAGCAGACAAAATCGTCGCATTGGCCGACTGGCTGGGCGGAAAGGGGACCCCCTTCCTGTATGTGATGCCGCCGCTCAAGCCGGACGTCGCGGGAGAGGTGCTGCCGACGGGCGTCGGCAATGAGATAAATGAGGACGCGACGGTTTTCCTGGACGCCATGGCGTCCCGCGGCGTCAGCGTCCTGGACCTGCGGAGCGACCTGTCCGCGAACGCCGGGCAGCTGGACATGTACCAGTACTACAGGACGGACCATCACTGGAGTCCGGACGGCGCGATCGCCGGGTATGATCTTATCATGCGCCGGATGAAGCTCATGGATTCCTCGCTGACCGCGGCGCACACGGCAGTTGTCCAGTGGGACCGGCACCTGATTGAACGATGGTTCCTGGGCAGCATCGGGCGGCGCGTCGGAAGCCTGTATGCCGGCGTCGATCCGCTGGTCTGGTATACGCCGCGGTTCGAAACGGAGATGTCCTGCGCCGTTCCGGATCGAAGATACTTTTATATAGGCAGCTTTGAGCAGGCGAACATCCGTGAGCGGTTTATCGAAAAAGCGGATTACTTTCATATGAATCCGTACTGCGTGTACATCGGCGGTGACTATCCGCTCGTCAAGCACAGGAACGCCAAGGCGCCCAACCGGTGCCGGGTGCTGATCATCAAGGACAGCTACGCGCTGCCGGTGCAGGCGTTCCTTTCCACGGAGTTCATGGAACTGGACGTGATCGATCCGCGCCATTATGATTGGTCCTCCATTGCTGAGTATTGCGAGTGGACGCAGCCGGATTTTGTGGTCATGCTGAGCAGCACAACGCAGGCTGTCAAGCTGACGAACACGGTCGTAGGCATCAAAAAGGGCAGCGTCAATGTAACCACCGGGGACTGGAAGCCCTGCCTGGAGCAGGCATCGGTGCCGCTGGCCGCAAAGCAGGCGGCGTATAACTATGCCCGGCTGGGCGTGAAACTGGAGCATGGAAAGACCTACCGGTTTTCGTGCGCGGATATCATTCCGCAGGAAGGGGACGCGGCGGGCGTCAGCATCATCCTGTATGACGCGACGGAAAAGACGCTGGCCAAGTGCGATCTCGTGGACATCGGCTACTGTCATGAGCAGGGTGGGGCTGAATGGACGTTCAGGGTGCCCTCTGACGATCATGAATACCAGCTGCTGCTGTACGCCGGGGTCCATGGCGCGACCGTTGGCATCGGGCTGACGTATACCGGCGTGACCGTTTCGGTGCTGGAGTAGGGATAAGTATGAGGTATCTCTGGAAATACCTGCGGGCCTACCGCTGGATGATCGCGGGCGGGATGGGGCTGAAGCTCAGCGCGACGATGGTGGAGCTGCTGATCCCCTATGTCATGGAGCACCTGCTGGACCATGTGGTACCGCAGAAGGAAATCGCGCCGGTGCTGCTGTGGGGCGGCGCGATGATCCTGCTGGCGTGCTGCGGCCGCTTCCTGAACATCACGGCGAACCGCAAGGCGATCTGGGTCTCCAAGGAGTGCACCTTCCAGGTCCGGCGCGACCTGTTCCACGCGGCGCTGAACCTGTCCGGGAGCCAGATCGACCAGGTCGGCCTGCCGTCGCTGATCTCGCGCATGACGTCCGATACCTACAACGTGCAGAACTTCATCCGTTCCGCGCAGACCATCGGCATCCGCGCGCCGATCATGCTGGTGGGCGGCATCGTCATCACGCTGACCATGGACGCCGGGCTGGCCCTGATCCTGTGCATCATGGCGCCGATCATGATCGCCCTGGTGGTGTTCGTCTCCTCCCGGGGCATCCCGCTGTACGACCGGGTGCAGCGCGGCATGGACAACATCGTGCGCATCATGCGCGAAAACATTACCGGCATCCGTGTGGTCAAGGCCCTGTCCAAGGAACCGTATGAGATCCGCCGGTTCAGCGGCGTCAATGACGATACCGCCCGGCGGGACATCAAGGCGAGCATCACCATGGCGTTGCCCGGTCCGATCGTCACCCTGTTCCTGAACATCGGCCTGACGCTGGTCGTGCTGGTCGGCGCCCGCCGCGTCAACGCCGGGGTCACCCAGACCGGTGTCATCCTGGCTTTCCTGACCTATTTCAATATGATCCTGATGGGCGTCATGGGCCTCAACCGCGTCTTCATGATGCTGTCCAAGGCCAACGCCTCCGCCGCGCGCATCGCGGAGGTGGCGGAGCTGCCGGACGAGCTGCCCGTCCTGCCGGGCGCGGCGCCGACCCGTGAGGGCTACATCGTGTTCGACCATGTCTCGTTCAACTACGGGGGCAGGACGGACGGCGCGAAGGCGGACGCTGCGGCTTTCGCGGGCGCGTCCCGCCAGCAGTGCCTCAGGGATATCGATTTCACCATCCGCAAGGGCGGCTCCCTGGGCATCATCGGGGCCACCGGCAGCGGCAAGACGACCATCATCAACCTGCTGATGCGGTTTTATGATACCGAAAGCGGCCATGTCTTTGTGGACGGGCGGGACGTGCGCGCCTGGGAACTGGACGACCTGCGCCGGCACTTCGGCGTGGTCTTCCAGAATGACGCGATCTTCGCGGACACCATCCGGTCCAACGTGGTCTTCGGCCGGGACGTGGATGAGGAAGGCCTCAGGCAGGCGCTGGCCGACGCGATGGCTGCCGATTTTGTGAGCGCCTATGAGGACGGCGCGGACCATGAGGCGGCCATCCACGGCGGCAACTTCTCGGGCGGCCAGAAGCAGCGGCTGCTGATTGCGCGCGCCCTGGCCGCGAAGCCGGATATCCTGATCCTGGACGACGCGTCGTCGGCCCTGGACTACCGGACAGACGCGGAGCTGCGCCGGGCGATCCGGGAGCACCACGGCGACGCGACCCTGGTCGTGATCGCCCAGCGGGTGTCATCCATCATGAACCTGGACCAGATCATCGTGCTCGACGAGGGCGAAGTGATCGGCAAGGGGACGCATGAGGAGCTGCTGCGGACCTGCCCGGCCTACCGTGAGATCCGCGACACGCAGATGGGGGAGGCGACATAATGGCCCGACGGGACAGCATCATGACCAAGCCCAAGGATACCAGGGGCGCGCTCAGCCGGCTCCTGTCCTACCTGGGCGCGTTCCGGCTGCCGATCCTGCTGGTCGCCGCGATGTGCGTGCTGAGCAACGTCCTGGCGCTGTGGGGGCCGAGCCTGGCGGGCAGCGCCATCTCCGAGGCCGCCGCCGGCCCGGGTCAGGTCAACTTTGACCGCGTGGTATACTTCGCCACACGGATGCTTGCTGTCTATGTGTCCTCCTCGCTGCTGACCATCCTGATCCATATGATCATGGTCAACGTGTCCAAGCGGGTGGGCAAGAAGATGCGGCAGGATGTGTTCGACAAGCTGATGCGCCTGCCGGTGGGCTTCTTCGACCGCAATCAGGCGGGCGATATCATCAGCCGCGCCTCCTATGACGTGGACGTCATCTCGACCTGCATGGCCACCGACGTGGTCTCCATCCTGACCAGCGTCGTGACCGTTGTCGGCGCGCTGGTGATGATGGTCCGCATCTCGCCGCTCCTGTCGCTGGTGGCGCTGGTCACGGTGCCGGCTTCGGTCGCCTATACGGCTCATATGCGCAAGCTCACCCAGCCGCGGTTCGTGAAGCGCTCCAGGTCCTACGGCGCTATGAACGGCTTTGTGGAGGAGCAGCTTTCGGGCCAGAAGACCATCCTGGCCTACGCGCACGAGGACCAGGTGGACGGTAAGTTTGACGGGATCAACCACCAGGCGGCCGAGGCCTATTATGACGCCGACTCCCTGGGCATGACGATCGGTCCGACCATGGGCTTCATCAACAACCTGTCCCTGAGCCTGATCGCCCTGCTGGGATCCGTGCTGTACATGAACGGCCTGATCGACCTGGGCTCCATCTCCGCCTTTGTGCTGTACTCCCGCAAGTTTTCCGGCCCGATCAACGAGATCGCCAACATCATCAACGAGCTGTTCTCGGCCCTGGCGGCGGCGGAGCGCGTGTTCGGCCTGCTGGACCAGGCGGAGGAGCTGACCGACGCGCCGGACGCCCTGCCGCTCACCGATGTGCGGGGCGACGTGACCCTCAGCCACGTGACCTTCGGGTATGATCCGGGCAGGACCATCATCCACGACCTGAGCATGCAGGCGGACGCGGGCCGGCTGATTGCCATCGTGGGGCCGACCGGCGCGGGCAAGACGACGATCATCAACCTGCTGATGCGCTTCTACGACGTGAACGGCGGCAGCGTGGCCGTGGACGGCCGGGACATCCGGACCCTGACCCGGCGCAGCCTCCGGACCGCCTATGCCATGGTGCTGCAGGATACCTGGGTGTTCAAGGGAACGATCTTCGACAATATCGCCTACGGCAAGGAGAACGCGACGATGGAGGAGGTGGTGGCCGCCGCGAAAACCGCGCGCATCCACCCGTTCATCATGCGGCTGCCCGAGGGATACCAGACGGTCATCAGCGAGGACGGCGGCAACATCTCCAAGGGGCAGAAGCAGCTGCTGACCATCGCCCGGGCGATGCTGTACCATTCGCCCATGCTGATCCTCGACGAGGCGACCAGCAACGTCGATACCTCGACCGAACGGGAGATCCAGACGGCCATGCGCCGGCTGATGGAGGGCAAGACCTGCTTTGTCATCGCCCACCGCCTTTCGACGATCCGGCACGCCGACCGGATCCTGGTGGTCAACCAGGGCGACGTGGCGGAGCAGGGCACACATGAGGAGCTCATGAAGGCGCGGGGATTCTACTACAGGCTGTACAGGGCGCAGTTTGATTGACCCAGTTCCTGGGTCCGTAGGGGGGACTGGCGTCCCATATGCACTAACTTAGCTTGACACAACCTTTGGTATGTAGTAGAATTATGCTGAAGGAGGTGTCAAGAATGTCAGGAATAATAGG
>CACXEB010000332.1 GCA_902766515.1 uncultured Eubacteriales bacterium | reverse complement strand
CGCGGCGCTTTTCGCTCAGCGCGATGGGGAAACAGTCACGGGACACTGCGATGATGCCTAATTTGACGACGGGGATGTTCGTAAGCATGGGAATCTCCTCCTTTTATAATGTCTTGATGTTTACTGAGCGTAAGGAATGTCCGCCTGGATGTCCAGGTTGACCCCGGTCAGGCCCTTGTAGGCGCCCTTGGACGCTTCGCTGCTGTCCGGATGGGCCAGCAGCCACTTGTTGCGCGCCCAGAGGGTTTTATCCAGCACGTTGCCGCCGGTGCCCGGCCGGTAATCGGTATTGGTTTCCGCCGGCAGGCCCACCAGAACGCGGAAGCCCTTCGCCGGGTCATTGTGGCAGGGCGCATAGTGCAGCGTCGTCGCGTAAACCTCGACCATCACGCCCTTGGGGACAAAGAAGGCTTTCACCTTGGCGGTATCCAGCACATCGTTCTCGATATCGTCCATTTTGGCCAGCAGCAGGATGAAATCCTCCGTGCCAAGGTTGAATTCGCTGTCGCGATGGTATTCCAGGCAGTTGAGCTTCGTGTTATGCCCGTTGCAGCAGCCGAACTGGTACGGCATGCCGCCGAACAGCGCGTCACCGATGGCAGCGGCGTCCGCGGCGTCGTGCAGGGCCTGCACCCGCGGGAAATACACGGTGTTCTCCGGGCACGGCGTGGATTTTTCAAGCGCGTCCAGCAGGCCCGCCGTCGGGTAGCCTTCAACGATGCGGCCATAGGGCTTGAAAGCGGGATCACAGACAGGAATGATCTTCATACTCAGTCTCCTTTAAGCATCCAGGTTCGCCAGTTGATGATACGCGTCCTTGAGGGCCGGGTAGAGCTGCTGGTACAGCTCGAAATACTTGCTGTACTGCGCATGGCGCTCCGCGTCGGGGAGCAGCGGCTCGCTCTCGCGCAGCAGCTCGTGGCAGGCGGAGGGGACATCGCTGTACAGCCCCGCGCCGACGCCCGCCAGGATCGCCGCGCCCAGCGCCGGACCTTCCGTATTCTGCAGGGTCGAGACCGGCATGTCATACATATCGGCCATCATCTGCCGCCAGAAGGGGCTCTTGGCGCCGCCGCCGCAGGCCAGCATGCTGTCCGGGGCGACGTGCATTGCGCGCAGGATGTTCAGGTTTTGCCACTGGGAGTACATGACGCCTTCCATCACGCTGCGGACGATGTCCCGCCGCGTGTGCATGGCGCTCAGGCCGATGAACGCTCCGCGCGCTTCGGGATCCAGGAGCGGTGACCGTTCGCCCATCAGGTAAGGCAGGTAGATCAGGCGGTTGGCGCCGATCGGGCTGAGGGCCGCCTCCTGGTTCATCAGTACGTAGGAATCCGTGCCCATGGCTTCCGCCGCCTGGATTTCCGCCTGGAAGAACCGGTCGCGCGTCCATTTCAGGCTCAGGCCGGCCGCCAGGGAAGCGCTCATGACGGTATAGCACCCCGGGACCGCTGCGCAGAAGGTATGCACGCGCCCGGCGGGGTCGATCTGTACGGTGTCCGAATGCGCGAAGACCACGCCGCTCGTGCCGATGGTCGTGAACGCCTTGCCCGTTTCGACAACGCCCGTACCGATCGCCGCGGCCATGTTGTCGCCCGCGCCAGCGACGACCGGCATCCCGGCCTTGAGGCCCGTCAGCTTCTCCGCCTCCGCGGAGATATGGCCGGCCACCTGCGTGCTCTCCAGGAGCGTCGGCAGCATGGTCATGTCAAGTCCGACGCGCTCACAGATCTCCCTGGACCAG
Organism: uncultured Eubacteriales bacterium; assembly: GCA_902766515.1. The sequence continues at coordinate 3,822 of CACXEB010000332.1, read as the reverse complement.
CAGCGGTTCGGCACATCCAGCAGGTTGGTGCCGGAGGCGTCGCTCATCTCCATGAAATATTCGCCCGTGAGGCGCAGCCGCACGTAGTCCTTCGGCAGCTGGATATGCCTGGCGCGTGCCCACAGCTCGGGCAGATGGTCCCGCGTCCACAGGATCTTGCCCGCAGTAAAGCCCGTCAGCGCAGGGTTCGCGCTGATCCGGATCAGTTCCTCGCGCCCGCCGACCAGCCGCGTAAAGGTCTCGCAGCTCTCGATGGTACGGTTGTCGCACCAGATGATCGCCCGGCCGAGCGCCTTGCCCGCGTCGTCCGTCAGCACCAGTCCGTGCATCTGTCCGGACAGCGAAAGGCCGGCGATATCCGCCGGATCGACCTGGCTCTTCGTCAGCACGTCCCGGATCGTGGTAAACGCCGCCTGCACCCAGTCTTCCGGATCCTGTTCCGCCCAGCCGTTGTAGGGCTGGTACATCGGATACTCGACGAGGCTTGAGGCTACCGTATGTCCCTGGCGGTCAAACAGCACGGTTTTCGTGCCGGAAGTGCCAAGATCCACACCGATGACATATTCCATACACATCACTCCAATCCGCGTTTAATGGGCAGCTGTTGTTTCGCATTCATATTCTATGCTAATTCATCCAAAAAAGCAAGAGCAAAATCAGCTGTTCCCTGCTCAGGAAGCCGTGTCATCATCATCGTCTGTTGCTCCCGCCGGATCGAGGGCAGGTTTCTCAGACCAGGACCTTATGGCGGCCATCCACAGTTCCTTGATGGCCCGGAGGGCGCGGGTCCGCACCTCCCTGGGCACGCTGTTGACCGCTGTCTGGACCGCCAGCGGGTTCTGCACCAGGCTCAGCCAGAATTTCGCGCCGAAGTGCCCGGTATCCGCCGCGTCAAAGAAGCCGAACAGCGTATGGGTCAGCGCCTCACGGTCCCCTTCATCGACCCGCTTCATCCATTCCTGGAAGATCCGGTCAAAGCGAACGCTGTCCAGCGAAAGCGACGGCATATACAGAAAGCGGGGCCCTTCGACCTGCCAGGAATAGGGATCGTGCTGCAGCAGGCCGATCGCCGTGCTTTTGACGATCCTGTACTCGTCCGGATGGGCCAGCAGCAGCCCGATCATCGATCCCTGGGGGACATAGGAGCAGAGCTTTCCGTCGATCCGCGCGTACAGCGGCTCGGTATCCATCTGGTCGCTCAGGCCCGGCCCGTCGAAGTTATAGATGTCGCGGATCCGCGCACGGACTTCTTCATCCGCCTGGGACGCGGCAAACATCGCCAGGTTGCCGCCCTTGGAATGGCCGCCCACGCAGACAGGACCGTCATAGCGTTTTACGGCTTCCGTCAGGTACCGGAGCGCCGCCTCCTGTGCCGGCGTCGGCCTGTCAAAGGACAGGGCGAAGTCCTCCTTCCAGCCCACGACGCTCAGATCGGTCCCCCGGTAAGCGACATACAGCGATCCGTCCGGCAGGTGGAGCGTCACCGCCGAAAACTGAATACCCGCTTCCCGGTCGACCTCGTTCACGTAATCCGTGAGCTGGATCGCGCCGAAGCGCGCGCTCGTATGGACCAGGGCAAGCAGCTTCCTGTCGCTCTGCCCGGTAAACCCGGCGGACACGCTGTCCTCGTCGGTCATGCTGCCCGAGAGATCGCCCAGCAGGCCGAACCGGCCCGGCGCGTGCTCCCATTTCGCCATTGCCAGCTGCGCCAGGATCAGCGCGTCGATCTCATTCATCCCCGACGCGTCCCAGTTCAGGTCGCCGCGCCAGACGATATAATCCAGCATGTTTGCCATTGTCTTCCACCTTCCCCCATCCGCCCCGGAAACAGCACATCCTGCGGCATTGTCGCAGGATGTGGCTGATTCATTCAGTTGAACAGGCTTTTTACTTTATCCAGGAACGATTTGCTGCCTTCGTACTCCCGTCCGGTCGAGATCGCGTCGAACTGGCGAAGCAGCTCCTTTTGTTTTTCAGTCATGCGTTTGGGGACTTCCACCTTGACGTGGACCAGCAGGTCACCCTTGAGGGTGGACCCGACCCGCGGCAGTCCCTGGCCGCGGATGCGGAACTCGCTCTCCGGCTGCGTGCCCTCCGGGATGTGGTACTTGACCGTACCGTTCAGCGTGGGGACATCGATGTCGGCGCCCAGCGCCGCCTGGGTCACGGAAATCGGCATGTCCAGCAGCAGGGTGGTGCCGTTCCGCTTGAACAGCTTGTGGGGACGCACCGCGATGAAGACCACCAGGTCGCCCGCCGGTCCGCCGTTGACGCCCGGCCCGCCCTGGCCGCTCAGGACCACGTGGTTGCCGTTGTCGATGCCCGCCGGGATGCGGACGTGCGCGGTCCGGCGCAGCCGCTTGTATCCGGCGCCGCCGCAGCTCTCGCATTTGTCGGTGACGATCTTGCCGGTGCCGCCGCAGGTATTGCAGGGGCGCGCGATCGACATGAAGCCGTTCTGCATCCGGACCTGGCCCGTACCCTTGCAGGTCGGGCAGGTCTTGGGCTGCGTGCCCGGCTTCGCGCCGCTGCCGTGGCAGACCTCGCACACCTCTTCGCGCATGAAATCAAAGGCCTTTTCGCAGCCCTTCGCCGCTTCTTCAAAGGAGATCTTCAGCTCATACTGCAGGTCCTCCCCGGCCCGGGGCGCATTGCGGCGCTGACCGCCGCCCATGCCGCCGCCAAACAGCTGATCCAGGATGTCGCCCATACCGCCCATGCCGCCGAATCCGGAAAAATCGAACCCGGCGCCGCCGAAGGGATTCTGCGGCCCATCCATCCCGTACTGGTCATACCTTGCCCGCTTATCGGGGTCTGAGAGAACCTCGTTGGCCTCGTTCAGTTCCTTGAAGCGCGCTTCAGCATCCTTGTCATTGGGATGAAGGTCCGGATGGCACTCCTTCGCCAGTTTGCGGTAGGCTTTCTTAATATCTTCCGTGCTCGCCGTCTTCGGGACACCCAGCACTTCATAATAATCACGTTTCGTTGCCAATATGGTTCACCTCTGGATAAGCGTACTTTCATACAGGTCACAGCGGGCGCTTCCGCCCGCTGTGTCCCCTGTGCTTTGCTCTTGCTTTATTCTACGCTGCCATCCACGTCATAGCTGCCGTCTGCGTTCTGGCCGCCCTGCTGCGGAGGCTGGTAGCCCTGCGCGCCGCCCATGTCAGGCCCGGGCTGGCCACCCTGCTGCTGGTACAGCTTGCCGAAGATCGCGTAGACCTTCTGCGTCATCTCGTCCATGGCGGACTTGATCTGCGCCGCATTGTTGCTCTCGCGGGTCTTCTTGAAGGAAGCGATCTCATTTTCCACCGTCGCGCGGTCTTCGGGGCTCAGCTTGTCGCCGTTCTCCCGGAGCTGCTTTTCCATCTCATAGATCAGGCTGTCGGCGCGGTTGAGGGTCTCGACTTCTTCCTTATGGGCCTTGTCCGCCTCGGCGTACTGCTCCGCTTCCTTGACGCGCTGGTTGATCTCTTCTTCGGTCATGTTGCTGGAAGCGGTGATGGTCACCTTCTGCTCGTTGCCGGTGCCCAGGTCCTTCGCGGAGACGTTCACGATGCCGTTGCGGTCGATGTTGAAGGTCACTTCGATCTGCGGCACGCCGCGGGGCGCGGCCGGTATGCCGGTCAGCTGGAACTTGCCCAGCGTCTTGTTGTCATACGCCATCGGACGCTCGCCCTGCAGCACGTGGATTTCCACGCTGGTCTGGCCGTCCGCGGCGGTGGAGAACACCTGGGACTTGCTGGTCGGGATGGTCGTGTTGCGGTCGATCAGCTTGGTGAAGATGTGGCCTTCGGTCTCGATGCCCAGGGACAGCGGCGT
>CACXEB010000331.1 GCA_902766515.1 uncultured Eubacteriales bacterium | reverse complement strand
TGCGCGGATGCTCAGGATGACAGAATTTGTCGGCCTTGTGTTCAGTCATTGTGTGACGGCGTCAGATGGTGCAGGCAGACAGTGGGATGGCGTCCCTTCAGCTGCGTCCGAATCGCATCAAACGCCTGCAACAACAGACGTTTTCTCAAGCCAACCCCCTCCTGACCTCAATTCGCCATTGTCGCAGCCTTCGCCTTCGCTATGGCTGCTCTGTGGCTCATTGGGATTCCACCGGCCTTCCTCGTCCACAGGACGCGGCCGCCTCCGTCCCTTCCTGAGCCGCGAAGCGAGCGAAGGATCCAATCAGCGGAAAAGCCTACAAACAACCGGAGCATTCACTACTGCGCCACGGGTTGATACAATCAGCCCATTGCCGCTATCCGGCTGTCTCCGCCTGTTACAGAACGGATCCTTCGCTATCCGCTGCGCGGATACTCAGGAAGGGACGTATCCTGCCGCGTCCTGAGGACGATGAAGGCAGGAGGAGTCCCAGTGAGATACAGAGTATGTCGTGCGGCAGCATGACGGGCGACAATATCGAACTGAGGCCAGGCTGGAGTTGGCTTAGGGGAAGTAGTTGTATTCCGGCGTCAGACAGTACGGATAGACAGGGAAGATGAATCCCTCCAAAGAAGCGCAAAACTACATAAAGCACCTGCAGCCGCATGCGTTGATCTATGTTTGGCGCGCCTGGGTGTCTGGGAGTGAACACTTTTCCCGGTTGCCCCGGCTTGAACTTCATTCACTGTCGTCTGCAGCCGATCTCCTCTCCCGGCTCCCCACATCCGAGGCTCGCCCGCTCTCCTCCTTGTTGGCAGGAAAATGATAGAAAATTGCGCCGATTTGGCAGGTTTTTGATACTTGCGCCCCGGTTTCATCGGGTGTACCATATAAATGTCCAGATCGCCGGAGTCACCGGACCGACAGCACAGTCGGACCCGCGTGACGCCGGTTTTTTGTTGCCTTTGCCCGGTGGACACGGGCACGGTCACCGGATGACGCGGGCGCAGCGCGTCCGATCATCATACATTATCATTCTGCATTGTACATTGTGCATTGTACATTGCAAAAAGGGAGGTAGCATTATGACAAACGACCAGAACATCATGGAATGGGACGACACGATCGAACAGGACGGCGAGGGGTACCGGATCCTCCCGGCGGGGGACTACAGCTTCACCGTCGCGGCGTTCGAGCGCGGGCGGTTTCCGGGATCGGAGCGCATGCCGGCGTGCAACAAGGCGATGCTGACGCTGAAGATCAACGGCATGGACGGCATGTTCGTGCGCGACAGCCTGATCCTGCACCGGTCGCTAGAATGGAAGCTCGCGGCCTTCTTCCGCAGCATCGGCCTCAAGCAGCGCGGTGAGAAGATGGTCATGGACTGGAGCAGGGTTCAGGGGGCGCACGGACGCGCCCGCATCCGCCCGCAGGTCCGCAGCCGCGACGGGCAGGAGCGCACCTTCAATGAGGTGGAACGCTACCTGGAGCCGGTGACCGTCTTCACCGAGGTCAATGATCCGCAGCTGCCGTGGACTGACGGGGAAGAAGAACCGGTCTGCGACGCCTGTCGGATCGGGAACTGATGGAGGGCAGCATGGACAGGATTGAATCGGCGCTGGAAGCGCTGCCCTGCGAGGTACTGAACCATGACGAGTGGGTGCGGGTGGGCATGGCCCTCAAGGCGGAAGGCTACGACGTGAGCGTCTGGGACGCCTGGAGCAGCAGGGACGCCGCCCGCTACCACCCGGGCGAATGCGCCCGCCGGTGGGCGTCCTTCCAGGGAAGCGCCCATCCGGTCGGAGGCGGGACGATCATCGCCCTCGCAAAGGACTATGGCTGGCAGCCCCCGAACGGCTGCATGGACTGGAACGACGAGATCAATGACTGCGACGCCCCGAAGACCCGGCAAGCGGCGCCATCGCGGGCGGAGAAGACGCCGCCGGCTGTAACGCCGGAGGAGACGAGCTCCGCATCGGAGGAGCTGATCACCTACCTGGAGACGCTCTTCGAGCCGGACGACCTGGTCGGTTACGTAACCTCCGCCTGGCAGAACAAAGACGGCAAATGGCAGCCGGACAGGGGCGCTTATGACCGGACGGCGCGGGAGCTGATCGAAGCCCTCCGCGCCCATCCGGACGATCCCGGCGCGGTCATCGGCGACTGGAAACCCGAGGCCGGCGCCTGGATCCGTTTCAACCCGCTGGACGGGAAGGGGGTCCGCAACGGGAACGTGACCCGCTTCCGCTACGCGCTGGTGGAATCGGATACGATACCGGTGGACGAGCAGATCAGAAAGTACCGCGCGCTGGAGCTGCCGATCGCGGCGATGGTGCACAGCGGCGGCAAAAGCGTCCATGCCATCGTGCGGGTGGATGCCGACAGCCCCGCGGAATACGGCAGGCGGGTCGATTATCTCTACAGGTTTCTTGCGGAACATGGCGTACCGGTGGATCCGCAGAACCGCAACCCCAGCCGACTGTCCCGGATGCCCGGCGTGACCCGAAACGGCTGCCGCCAGCGGCTGCTGGCCGTCCGGATCGGCCGGAAATCCTGGGAGGACTGGCTCAGCTTCGCGGAGAGCAACGATGACGGCCTGCCCGAGATCGTCTCCCTGGACGCATATGTCGACAATCTGCCGCCCCTGCCCGAAGAGTTGATCCGGGGCGTGCTGAGGCGGGGGCACAAGATGCTGATTGCCGGCAGCAGCAAAGCCGGCAAGTCCTGCCTGCTGATGGAGCTGTGCGTCGCGATCGCCGAGGGCCGGCCCTGGCTCGGATTTGAGTGCCGCAAGGGTCGCGTGCTGTACGTGAACCTCGAAATCGACGGCGCTTCCTGCATCCACCGCTTGTTCGACATCTACGATGCATTGAAGCTGGACACGAAGAACATGGAAAAAAGAATCACGGTGTGGAACATGCGCGGCCATGCCCTGCCCTTGAACGATCTGGCACCGATCCTGATACGCCGGGTGAAGGGGAAGAACTACGACGCCATCGTGATCGACCCGATCTACAAGGTCATCACCGGCGATGAGAACTCGGCGACGGACATGGGCTTTTTCTGCAACTGCTTTGACCGCATCAGCACCGAAACCGGGTGCGCGGTCATCTACTGTCACCACCACAGCAAGGGCGCCCAGGGCGGGAAACGGTCCATGGACCGCGCCTCCGGCAGCGGCGTGTTTGCCCGCGATCCCGATGCCCTGCTGGACATCATCGAGCTGGAGCTGACCGACAGCCTCCGCTGCGGCTACGCGGCCGAAGGCGCGACCGCCTGGCGCATTGAAAGCAACCTGCGCGAGTTCCGCAACATCAAGCCCCTGAACTTCTGGTTCGAATACCCCGTCCACCGTGTGGACAAGGAGGGCGTGCTGGCGAAGCTGACCGCATGGGGCGAGACGCCCACGCTGGAGCAGAAGATCGAGAAGGTGACGGTCAATGACAGGTTCCGCGAGGCATACAGGCAGGATCAGGGGAACGGCGGCGTCTCCGTCAGAGACATGGCGGGGCGCCTGGGCCTGTCGGAGCGTAGCGTCCGGGAGCGGGTGCAGCGGCTGAGCGGAGAGTTTGACCTCGCGAACGGCAGAATCGTGCAAAGAAACGGATAAAACGGGTGACCGGCAGACGGCGGAGGACGCGCTGCGTCCGCTGCCCGAAATGACGTCACGTTATCGGTGAGACGGCGCAGGATGTGTGATCCCCTGCATCGCCCAGGTCACAGGAAACCGGAAAGATGAGACGGCGGAGAGAACACTCCGCGGTCGATGCCGGCGTGGAATTCAAAAGACGCGGCAGCGGAAGATGTGTGATCCCTTCCGTATCGGAACGGTGTGGCTGTAAAACCGATGACGGCAGACGCGCAGGTGTCCCCGGTGGTCTGGCTTTTGATAACTGTACAGAAGATGGCGGTGGCGGCGGCGGTGGTTGCCGCCACCGCCGCCACCGCCATCCGGAAGGGCGTGATCGCGCTTGCCGTCCGACGCGTTGCCGTCTGCAGGTGTTTTTTACCCGTGCCGCGGTGCGGTCGACGTCACTCCGGGTCAGCAGGTGACCTGGGGGGATGGCGGCGGCGGCGGGGGGATACTACGTATCCCCCGCCGCCGCCGCCATCCCAGGACCCCCTGGGGAACCTGGAACGGGCAGCCTGACGGGTCACCTGCTGCCGGAACCCCTGCGCAACCCGAAACGGGATCCCGAAACCGGTTGTCCCTGTTTCCGACGGGGTGAGGGGGAAAAGTGGAAAAATATCAGCCGCTGCCTGCAACCCGTCCACCGGTATGGCGGCGGCGGAAGGGCGTCATGCAGAGCCTTTCCGCCGCCGCCATGCCGGAATCCCCGAACCCGCTAGACTGTGACGGGTTTCCTTCAGGATCCCCCCGGACCTCAGGAATGCGCAGACCTGCAGTCCTGTGACGCCGACGGCTTGCGGAGCGCGTGAAAAACACCAGTACCTGGATGGCGGCGGCGGAAAGGCGTCATGCGGAGCCCTTCCGCCGCCGCCATCGCGGAAAACGGAAATCCTGCTATCCGGCGCAGTCCGTCTGACAGCACCGATCGCCGTCCACGGGAAACGGATCCGGGTCCTCCTGCGCTCCGGACCGGTGACGGAAAGCAGCATCCGGATCCATCGTCTCCATCATCGTG
>CACXEB010000330.1 GCA_902766515.1 uncultured Eubacteriales bacterium | reverse complement strand
TTGAAGTTGACGACCTCGATGCCGAGCTTCTCCATGTCGGGGATGACGTTTTCGGTGATCTTCTTCGCGACGCCCTGACGGTCCTGCACCATTTCCTTCAGGCCGACGGAACCGACGATTTCGCGCATGTTGCCTTCCAGCACCTGGGTGACCATGGCGATGAGCTGGGGCTGCTTCATGCCCAGCAGCGCCTCGGCCGCGCGCTCCAGCAGCTTGGGGTCGGACGATACCTTGACGTTGGCGACGCCGTCGACCATGACGTTGATGAATTCGTTGGTCGGGACGGCCTCACTGGTTTTGACGTCGACGGTCATGACCTGCAGCGAGAGCTTGTCGACCCGCTCCAGGAACGGGATCCGCCAGCCGGCTTTACCGATCAAGATTCGCCGCTTGCCCAGGCCGGAGATGATGAAGGCGGTGTCCGGCGGCGCTTTCAGGTAACCGATGGCAAACATGGCCAGGATGAAGAGAACGGCCGCGCCGATGATGTAATAGAGCGTCATGGTCAATCTCCTTTCTTCAATCAAGCGTCATTCAGGATGGTGGTTCGTGGGACAGGGGATCAGCTGACATCCCGACGATCAGATGATAGCACATCGCAAGGGTTTACGCAAGGAATTAAAAACCGTGCTGAATTATCTGATATATCAGTGAAAACAGCGATCCATGAGCCGTATCCCTGATTTTTGGAAATCAGACGGAAAATGCTGATAGTACAGCATAAATATATACTGACCGGGTTTTTGCCCCGGCTGAAAATTTTCTTTGGGACGGGGATAGACGGCCCCCCTCTTGCATTGCGGGGGAAATCCATGTATACTGACACCGCCGGCGCGGCGGGATGAGCCGCTTTCAAACGCAGGCCGGCGCAAAGGAGACGGGTACATGAAAACAGCGATCATGACGGACACCAACAGCGGGCTGACCGTGGAAGAAGGCCAAAAACAGGGCATCCACGTCCTGCCGATGCCCGTGATCATAGACGGTGAAGAGCATACAGAAGGCGTGGATGTGGACCAGAAGGTGCTGTTTGATGCGATGAACGCGGGAAAGGCGGTCTATACTTCACAGCCGAGCCCCGGCGATGTCACCGCCATGTGGGACAGCATCCTGGCCGAAGGGGCGGACGAGATCGTCTGCCTGCCCATGAGCAGCGGGCTGTCAAAGTCCTGCGAGAATGCGACGATCCTGGCGAAGGATTACGGGGGCAAGGTCTTCGTCGTCAACAACCACCGCATCTCGGTGACGCTGCTGAGCTCCGTCCTGGACGCGCTGTACCTTTCAAAGCACGGCATGGACGGCGCCCAGATCAAGGCGCGGCTGGAGAAGAACGCCTTTGACGCGAGCATCTATATCTGCGTGGATACGCTGAAATACCTGAAGATGAGCGGCCGCGTGACCGCCGCCGGCGCGTCGCTGGCGACTGCCATGGGGCTGCATCCCATCCTCAATATCCGCGGCGGCAAGTTGGACGCGCAGTGCGTGGTCCGCGGGGACAAGCATATCCGCAAGACGCTGATCAAGCTGATGGAGCATGACCTGGAGGACCGCTTCAAATACATCCCGCCGGAACAGATCACGCTGAACACCGCCGGGACCCTGGTGGACCCGGAGGCGATTGAGGAATGGACGGCGAAGGTGCAGAAGGCCTTCCCGGACTATCAGGTTCGCTACCAGCCGCTTTCCTGTTCGATCGGCTGCCACGTGGGCCCGAACGCCCTCGCGATCGCCATGTCCCTGATCGAACGCTGATCAGTAATCCGGTGCGTAGGGCAGGACGGCGACGATCTCATCTTCGATATAGATGAAGCGGTACAGGCCGCCGATGCCCGCGTAGGCCATGAACTCGCTGATGTTCCGCGCCCGGACCGGGGCGGACATGGAGCCGTAGTAGAAGACGCAGCTGTCCGTGCAGGCGTAGCGGTAATGGTCGACGGTCTTGTTGACGTAGGAAGAGGTATTGCCGTCCACGTAGGTGACCGTGCCGAGGTCCGCGTCGATATACCACTTGTTGCTCTTCTGGTAGATGTTCTCGATCGAGCCGGCGGACACGCGGGTCCGCTTGTCGCTGGGGCGGCGCTGCAGGAAGATGGTGTAGCTGGTGCGCTGCCCGCCGCTGCCGACCACGTCGATCACCACCTGCTGGGGATTGTCCGTCATCTTGATATAGCTGGACGTGGTCCCGCTGCGGACGATGGTGCCGTTGACGTAGATGGTCGCATACGGATCGCTGGCGACTGGGGTGAACTGCACGCGGCTGACCCAGCTGGCGACCGTCAGCAGGTAGGTGGTGACGGAGGGGCTGAAATACTCCGGCAGCATTTTACCGGTGTTGGGACAGTTGTGCGTCAGGGACGAAAGCAGGGGCGCTCCGTTGTAAGCGGGCACGCTGGTGGCGTAGCCGGGGCCCCAGTAGTAATCGCCGACTTGCAGTTCTTCATCGCCCAGGGCGGCGCCCGACAGCAGCAGCGCCAGGGTGGTTGCGCAGACTATCAGTGTGGTGAGCTTTCTCATTGCTGTTACCTCCATGACCGGCTGGCCGGTACACTATTATAACGTGATAAACCCACGGTTTCATCCGTATTTAACATTATTTTGGACAAATGTAACACTCTTGTTACATTGTCGGAAGGAGAAGCGGTTTATGCAGCGTATCCGCTATGACCAGCTGATGGCTGAGGAAATGGAACGGCTGAAACAGGCCGGGAAACGCCCGGGGCTGCTGCTGCATGTCTGCTGCGCGCCCTGCTCGACGGCCTGCCTTGAGCGGCTGGCGGAAGCGTTTGACGTGACCTGCTTCTATTATAATCCGAACATATCGCCCGAAGGGGAGTATGACCGCCGGTTCGGGGAGCTGGAACGCCTGCTCAGCGTGATGCCGCTGCCGCATACGCCGTCCCTGGTCCGGGGCGCTTACGAGCCGGAGCGCTTCCGGGCGCTGGCCGAGGGGCTGGAGGACCTACCGGAGGGCGGCCCGCGCTGCGCGCGCTGCTACCGTTTGCGCCTGGAGGAGACGGCGCGCCTGGCGGCCCGGGACGGCTATCCCTACTTTACCACGACCCTGTCGGTGAGCCCGTACAAGGATGCCGAAAAGCTCAACCGGATCGGGGCGGAGCTGGCGGAAGCCTACGGCGTCCGCTATCTCTTTTCGGATTTCAAGAAGCAGGACGGCTACCTCAGGTCCATCCGCCTGAGCGCCGAGTACGGACTCTACCGCCAGAACTACTGCGGCTGCGTCTACTCCGAACGCCAGGCGGAAAAGCGCGCAGCGGGCGAAAAACATAATTGCTGAACAGCGGCCGTTGTGCTATAATCCCTTGCACAGCCGGCTGCGCGGAGGGATCCGTCGCGCCGGCGGCAGAATACCGCAGAAACGAGGAAAATCTTTCATGAGCGAATGCAATCATGACTGCTCCAGCTGCTCCCAGTCCTGCGCGGACCGGGATCCGCGTTCCCTGCTTGCCGAGCCGCACGCGGGAGCGTCTTTTGACAAGGTCATCGCCGTGGTCAGCGGCAAGGGCGGCGTCGGCAAGTCCCTGGTAACGGGGCTGATGGCGGTGCTCGCCCGGCGCGCCGGCTACCAGACGGCCATCCTGGACGCGGACGTCACAGGTCCTTCCGTCCCGCGGATGTTCGGCATCCACGACCACGCCATGGGAACGGATACGGAAATCTATCCGGTGCTCAGCAAGACAGGCATCAAGACCATGTCCCTGAACCTGCTGCTGGAGGAAGAAACGGCCCCGGTCGTCTGGCGGGGACCGGTCATCGCCGGAACGGTCAAGCAGTTCTGGACCGATGTGGACTGGGGGAGGAACGATGTCATGTTCATCGACATGCCGCCCGGAACGGGTGACGTGCCGCTGACCGTTTTCCAGAGCATCCCGGTGACCGGCATCATCGTTGTGACCTCGCCGCAGGAGCTGGTCTCCATGATCGTGGAAAAGGCGGTCAACATGGCGGGCATGATGAATATCCCCGTGCTGGGCCTGGTGGAAAACATGAGCTATGCGGTCTGCCCGGACTGCGGAAAGCATATCCCCATCTTCGGTGAAAGCAAGGCGAAGGAGACCGCTGAGCGCTACGGCATCCCGCTGCTGGGCCAGATCCCGATCAATCCCAAGCTCACCGCCGCCTGCGACGCGGGGCTGATCGAGCTGTTCGAGGGCGATTGGCTGGACCAGGCGCTACGGACCGTGATGGGCGCATGAGCCTGACCTTCTGCCCGCTGTACAGCGGCTCCAGCGGCAACTGTACCTATGTCAGCGACGGAACCACCGGCATCCTGATCGATGCCGGTCTTTCCGGCCGCCAGATCATCGACGCGCTCGCGCAGATCGGTGTGCTGCCGGAGACGCTGGGCGGCATCGTGCTGACGCACGAGCACGCGGACCATGTCAAGGGAGCCGGCGTCATGAGCCGGCGTTTTCATCTGCCGCTGTACGCCAACGCGGGCACCTGGCAGGGCATGCCGCGCCAGGTCGGCGAAATCCCGGCGGGGCTGGCCAGGACCTTTGATACAGAGGTCAGCTTCTACATCGGCGGGCTGGCGGTCCAGCCCTTCTCCATTCCGCACGACGCAAACGACCCAGTGGGCTTCCGGGTGTACGCCGGGGCGCACAGCGTGGCGACCGCCACGGATATGGGCTATGTCCGGCGTTCCGTGGTGGACGCGGTCAGCGGCGCGGATGTGGTGCTGTGGGAGAGCAACCATGACCCGGACCTGCTCATGCGCAACCCGCACTATCCCAGCGCGCTCAAGCAGCGCATCCTGGGCAGGCGGGGCCACCTGAGCAACGAGGACAGCGCGAAGGGTGTCCTCTCCCTGCTGGAAAACGGCGTGCATCACGTGGTGCTGGGCCACCTGAGCGGGGAAAACAATACACCTGAGCTCGCGATGGATACTTCCCTGCGCGCGCTGGAGCGCGAGGGCGTGGCGATCGGGGAGGAAATGACGCTGTACATGGCATGGCGTGACCATGTCGGTCAGGAATATGATATCGGCTGACAGGCTGCGGATCCGCCGGCCGCTCGTGTGGTGCGCCGCGGGCGCGGGGCTGGGCGTCCTGATGGGGCTGCGCCTGCCCCTGGAGGCGGCAGGCTGGCTGCTGGGCGCAGCGGGGACGCTGGGGATTCTCCTGGTGTTCGCGCGGCCCAGGGGGCCGGCGCTGCCCCTGGCGGCCGCGGCGGCGCTGCTGCTGGCGTTCAGCGCCAGGACCTGCGCGGTCATGCACACGGCGCTGCCTGCGGCGGGCAGCTATACGGTGGAAGGCGTCGTACTCCAGACACCCCGCGTCCGGGAGAACGGCCGGCACGTCGCGGTGCACCTGCGGGACGTGACGCTGACCGCCGGCGACGGCAGCCGGAGCGCGGCGGAAGGCCTGTACTGGACCACATACGTGGACGAGGGGTACGCGCTGCCGGTCCCGGGGACGACGGTCCGGGCGGAGGGCCGGCTGTACCTGCCAAGCGGTCAGCGCAATCCGGAGGGCTTTGACTTCGGGCTCTACCTGAAGCAGAACCACATGACGGCCGGTCTGTACAACAGCGGGGAGTATGAGACGGTGCCGGATCCACCCTTCAGCCCGAGGACCTGGCTGATCCGGCTGAAATACGCGCTGGTCGGCCGGCTGGATGCGGCGTTCGGCGAATTCGCGGCCCTGCCGAAAGCGCTGCTGCTGGGAGAGCGGGAAGCGCTGAGCGAGGAAGACCGGCAGGCCTTTACGCGCGTGGGCATCGCGCACGTGCTGGCGGTCTCCGGCCTGCATATCTCCCTGCTGGTTTCCGCGATCCGGCTGCTGGTCGGCCGGTTTCTCTCGGGCCGGAAGCAGCTGTGGCTTTTCGGCGTCTTCCTGGCGCTCTACGCCCTGCTGCTGGACCTGCGTGCTTCCGTGGTCCGCGCCTCCATCCTGACGTTTGCCTATCTTTATACCAGGGCGCGGGGCCGGAAGGGCGATTCGCTGAGCGCCCTGGCGCTGGCGTTCATGGTTATTCTCCTGATTTCGCCGGTCGACCTGCTGAGCGCGGGCTTTCAACTGTCGTTTGCGGCGGCGCTCGGGATCATCCTGCTGAACAGGCCTGTCAGGCGGCTGACGGACCGGCTGGTCGGCAGGCGGGCCGGCGGATTGCTGGCGTCGACGGTGTCCGCGGTCGCCGGGACCGCGCTGCCGTCCATCCAGACCTATCACTGCTTTTCGGTCGCGAGCCTGCTGTTCAGCCCGATCGTCTGCGCGCTCCTGGCCTATATCCTGCCGCTGTGCCTGGCGGTGCTGGCGCTGAGCTTTCTTTGGATGGACGCGGCCCGGGCGCTGGCCTTCCCGGTCGGCTGGATCCTGAAGCGCCTGCTGGACGGCGTATCGCTGGCCGCGGGATGGCCGGGCATGTCCGTCAACTGTCCCAGGATCCCCTACGCGATTTATCCGCTCGTCGGGGCGCTCCTGTGGCTGTGCTCGGGATACGCGCCGGAGCGGTTCCGGGGCAGGCGGCGTTGGATCCTCCTGTCGGTCCTGCTGGCCGCGGGCACCGTCGTCCACCTGTGTACGCTGGACCGCGGCGTCCGGTATATCCAGATGGATGTGGGCAGCGCCGACTGCGCGGTCATTCAGGATGGCCGGCATACCACGGTCATCGACTGCGGCGAGGACGGGCGCGACCTCAGCGATTACCTGCTGGCGGCGGGCCGGCACGCGGATGTGCTGGTCCTGACGCACCTGCACGCGGACCACTGCTTCGGCGCGCAGGCGCTCATGGACAACGGGATCGGCATTGACCTGCTGGTCCTGCCGCAGGGCGCGGAAAGCATGGCCGTATCGGAAGAAGCGCTGGCGCTGCTGGATGCGCTCAGGGCCTATTGCAGGGAGGTCCGCGTCGTGTCCGCGGGGGACGGCTGGCGCACGGGCCGCACCAGCGCGGAGGTGCTCTGGCCGGAGGACGGGAAGACCCGCGCCGGCCGGGATGCGAACGATTATTGCCTCTGCCTGCGCTATACGATGGAAAACACGGTTTTCCTGCTGACAGGAGACCTGACAGGCCTGTATGAGGATCGGGCGCGCTGTGACGCGGACATCCTGAAGGTGGCGCATCACGGCGGCAAAACCAGCACGTCCGAAAGCTTCCTGGCGGAGGTCACCCCGCAGGCGGCAATCATCAGCGTGGCGGACACCCGGGAGGCCGCCGACCCGGAGGGCGAGATGCAGCGCCGGCTCCGGCAGGCCGGCGCGGGCGTGTATACGACGGCGGCCGGCGGCGCCGTGTTTGTCGACGTTTCGCCATCGGGCTATACAGTGACACAGTTTCTGGGGGAGGACACGGAATGAAGACGTCGGAGGCGCTGAACCATACGGCCTTCTTTGAAAGCCTGAAATCAGGCGCGCCGAAGGGAATTTACCTCTTTTCCGGCACGGAGGAATACGTCAAGCGCAGCGCCATGGCGCAGCTGGAAGCCGCGCTGTCTCTGGGCGCGTACGCGGACATGAACCGGACGGTGCTGAAGGATCCGGACGCCGCCACCCTGATTGCCGCGGCCGAGACGCTGCCGTTCATGGCTGACCGCCGGCTGGTCGTGGTACGGGATTCCGCAATGATCAGCGGCAAGGCCAGGGACTATGACGAAGGGGACAGCGCCGAGCAGCTGAAGGCTTACCTGCCGGCGCATGCGGAGACCAGCGTGATCGTCTTTTATACGCGCGGCGACGCGGATAAGCGCAAGAAACTGTATCAGTGCCTGGCCAAGTGCGCCGTACTGGTGCAGTTCGACAGCCTGACCCCCCTGGAGCTCCAGAAGAAGATCGCCGCCGTGTGCAGGAAGGCATCCCTGCCGATCCGCACGGACGCGGTGGAGATGCTCATCTATTCGGTCGGCAATGACCTGACGGCGCTGCTGGCCGAAACGGAGAAGCTGATCGCGTATTGTGACGGCAAGGCGGAGATCGCCGTGGACGATGTCCGCGCGGTCTGCACCACGCGGTCGGAATACAAGGTGTTCGAGCTGGCGCAGACGGTGCTGATGGGCCGGTATCCGCAGGCGTTCCGGCTGCTGCGGACGATGCTCGCCGACGGCGAGGCGCCGCTGATGCTGCTGGCGCTGCTGACGCGCCAGTGCAGGCAGGTATACGATGTCAGCCTGTTCCTGAAAGCGCGGATGGCCCAGCCGGCGATGGCGGGCAAGCTGGGCATCCCTTCCTTTGCGGTCCGCCAGCTGGTTCCCATCGCGCAAAGGTATACGACAGAACAGCTCGGGCGGATGGTCCGGCTGTGCACGGACCTGGAATTCCGGGTCAAGTCCGGCCAGCTGCCAGAGGAGGGCGTGATGGAGCAGGCGATGCTGTCCATCCTGTCCCTGGGAGGTGAGGCCGCATGAATGGCATCCGGGAGGAGCTGAATACCCTGATGCGCCGGGCGGGCGCCAGCGCGGACCCGCTTGTCCTTGAGCGGATGGAGGCTTTTCACGCGCTGCTGACGGAGCGCAACCGGCAGATGGACCTAACCAACGTGCCTGAAGGCGAGATGGCCTCCCGGCATTACCTGGACAGCCTCCTGCCGGCCGTCCGGTACCCGGCGCTGTTTCCGGAGCGGGCGTGGGTGGTGGACGTCGGTTCCGGCGCCGGCTTTCCGGGAATCCCGCTGGCCGTTTACCGGCCGGACCTGCGCGTCATCCTGCTGGAGGCGAACGGCAGACGCTGCGACTTCCTGCGCGACGCGATCGGACGGCTTTCACTTGAGGTGGAAGTGCTGTACATGCGCGCCGAGGAGGCGGGACAGGACAGCCGGTACCGGGAGCGGGCAGACCTGACGGTTTCCCGCGCCGTCGCGCCGCTCAGGACGCTGCTGGAGCTGATGCTGCCGCTGACGGCAGTGGGAGGCGCAGCCCTTTGCTGGAAAGGCCGCCGCGCAGAGGAGGAAATGGGTGAATCCGAAGCGGCCGCGCGGACGCTGGGCGGCGGATCCATGGCCTGCCTGCCCTATGGCCTGCCGGGGGACGAGGGCTGCGTGATCCGGATCGCGAAGGACCTGGAAACGCCCGCGCGCTACCCCAGGCGGCCGGGCATGCCCGCCAAAAGACCGCTGGAATAGCGGCTTTTTCCCAAAATAGCGCTTGCCTTTCATATGGGTTCGTAGTATAATGCCCCTGCTCTCAGCATGATACCATCAAAGGAGGACACATATGGGATTTATCAAATGCCCGCGGTGTGAGCTGAATTACATTGAAGAATCAGAAGGATTCTGCAAAATCTGCAAACAGGACATGCAGGGGGAGAACGCCGCGGAAGAAGTGGAACTCTGCACGATCTGCAACGAGCGCCCGGCGATTCCCGGACGGGATATTTGCCTGGTCTGCCTCAAGGATATGACGTCGTCCAATGAGGACGGAGAAGATATTGACCACAGCGACGAGCCGGTGGAGACCGTGGACGAGAGCGCGATCGGCAGCATCGACCCCGTCAGCTCCATGGATGAGATCATGCCGGATATCAGCGACGATATTCCGGAGGGCGAGTACTCCGAAATAGAGAACGAACTGTCGCTCGACGCCATGGGCGAAGAGGAGCAGGAAGACGACGAGGAAGAGGAAGAAAGCGAGTAAGCGGTGAAGCTGTACGCCATCGGCGATCTGCACCTGGACGGCGGCGCGCTGAAGCCCATGAACGTCTTTGGAGACCAGTGGACAGATCATTTCGCTAAAATCAGCCGGGACTGGCGTGCCCGCGTGACCGGGGACGACCTGGTGCTGATCCCGGGCGACATCTCCTGGGCGATGCAGCTGGAGGACGCGCTGCCGGACCTGAACAGCATCGACGCGCTACCCGGCAGGAAGGTGATCCTGCGCGGCAACCACGATTACTGGTGGGCCGGGATCGGCCGCCTGCGGTCCGTCCTGCCCCCAAATATGTCAGCCATCCAGAATGACGCGCTGCGTGTGGGCCCCTATACCATTGCCGGCAGCCGCGGCTGGCTGCTGCCGGGCCCGGATACCACCGCCGAGGACGCGCGGATATACCAGCGGGAACTGGCCCGGCTGGCGCTGTCGCTGGACTGCGCGCGGAAGCTGGGCGGTACGCTGGTGGTGATGACCCACTATCCGCCGGTCGGGGAGCGCGGTCAGCCGACGGAGGTCTCGGAGCTCATCCGGTCGTCCGGCGCGGTCTGCTGCGTCTATGGACACTTGCATGGCGCCGCAGGCCGGAACGCGTTTCGTGGCTGCCTCGGGGATGTCCGCTATGCCTGCGTTTCCTGTGATCAGCTGGGGTTTGCGCTCCATGACCTGGCCCTTGAGGATCCTGTGGGGGAGGACGCCCGGAAAGTGGAGAGCGAAACCTGAAAATGACCGAAATTTAATCAAATAATCATCAGAATAGCTAAAAAACGCACGCTGTTTCCCTGAAAGTGGAAACAGCGTGCTTTTTTGTGTGCTTTGGCTGACTGGCCGCGGCATGGGACGGAGCCGTCCTTCCGCGGTTGTTTTGCGATGCTGACGAGTGAATTTCCCCAAAAAATCCGAACCGAAAATTTCGTCTGAATGAACAAAAATTAGTATATAAATATAGCAGATTGCACAAATAATTTAAATGAAAGTTAGAAGGTGGAAACTGAAAGAAGGACGCCGCGCCTGGGAGTTTTTCTTCTCCCCAAAAAAATCGGCCAGAATCTCAAAAAGCTGGGAATCAGAGTGCGGCCGGCGCTTCATTCGTGCTTGCCAAGGGGAAAAAAGTGGGGTAAAATGGTGACCGTGCCCATAAAGTGGTGGAAATATGGCAGATTGTGTGGTGAGTGTATGTCGGATGAGCAGAAGCGCGTCAAACCGGATGCCGGTGACGACCTGGCAAACGAAGCGGACTACACTGAAACCACAGGAAGAAAGAGCGGCACCAGGGCATCTGACCACCATTTTGCGGGCGCCTACAGCCATGGGATCGACTCCAAGGGACGCATGATCATCCCGGCCAACTTCCGCACCGCGCTGGGCGATCACTTCGTGGTGGCCCTGACGCCTGACTTCAAGCACATCGCCCTGTACCCGGAAGAGGAGTGGCTGAACCGCCAGGACAAGCTCCAGAAGCTTGCGGACCTGGACGCCCGGGTCCAGCGGCTGATCGAGATGTTCAATAAATACAGTTACCTGGACAGCGAAACGGATGCGCAGGGCCGGCTGCTGCTGCCTCAGAAGATGCGCGCCAAATACCTGGATAACTGCCGTGAAGTGGAAGTCAGCGGCGGCGGAAGCTACATCCGGGTGCTGAAGAAAGAAACGGACGATACGGAAGACGTAAGCTTCCGTCAGGATTATCCGGATCCGCTCGCGTTCCTGGCCGAAGTCCAGCGCGGCGCCGGGAAGTAAACCGAAAGGAGGTTCCTTGTATGAATCTGGTACGTGGCCAGAATTATTCAGCCGCCGGGTTTACCGGGTCGGAACACGAAAAATTCCAGATCAATCCAAGTGTATATGTGCTTGACGGAACAGCCGGACGGGGGTATGATACGTACGACGGTTCGGACGTGAAGCCACTGAGCAGAACGCGCGGCCGTGCGTATGGGATCAGCGGCCGGCAGATGGCGTGGGTGCTGGGTGTGCTGGCGTTTGTGATGGGCATCTGGCTGGTGGTCAATGCGATCCATATCGGCCGGCTGGCCAGCCAGGTGGACGATATGAACGATCATGTATCCGCGCTGAAGACCGAGAGCAAGACACTGGACCAGGAACTGGTCGTACTGCGCGACATGACGCATATCAGCACCCTGGCGGTCATCAATTATCATATGATCCCTATGGAGAACGCACCGGTCCATGAGGTGGACCTGCCGGATATGCGGCCCTTTTCCCCGAAGGAGTAGATACAGATCATGAAGTCCTTGAATGAAATGGCACGAAGCCTGGGGCTGGAAGCCGGCGCCGGCGCGGATGTGCAGATTGCGGAACTTTGCATGGACAGCCGAAAACAGGAAGACCACGGGCTGTTCTTTTGCATCAGCGGCGCCCATTTCGACGGGCACGCCTTTGCCCGCCAGGCGGTGGAACACGGCGCTGTGGCGCTGGTGACGGAAAAACCGATCAGTGATCTGAATGTGCCTCAATTGATTGTCGACAACAGCCGCGTCGCTATGTCCATAGCGGCGTCGGCTTTTTATGACCATCCGGATCAGCAGATGCGCCTGCTGGGCCTGACGGGCACCAAGGGAAAGACGACCACCAGCTACCTGATCCAGGGCGTGCTGGAGCAGATCGGCGCGCCCTGCGGGGTCATCGGGACCATCGGGTCCTACATGGGCGGCAAGCTGCTCAAGAGCGGCCTCACGACGCCGGACCCCATCGACCTGCACAAGACGCTGCGCGTGATGGCGGACGCGGGAGCCGAATATGTCTCCATGGAGGTTTCGGCGCACGCGATCGCCATGCACCGGCTGGAAGGCGTCCATTTCGAGACGGGCTGCTATACCAACCTGTCGCAGGACCACCTGGATTATTTCGGCACGATGGAGCGGTATTTCGAATGCAAGCGCAGCTTTATCCATTCGCATTTCATCCGCAACGCCGCGCTGAACGCCGATGACGAGTATACCCCCCGGATCCGAAAGACGATGGACGTGCCGTGCCTGACCTACGGCATCTGCTCTCCCGCGGACGTGATGGCGACGGACATCGAAATCACCGAGGACGGCGTGAGCTTCGTGATGCGCGTCCTCAATACGGACCAGGTGCCGGTCCGGCTCCAGCTGACGGGCATGTTCAACGTGTACAACGCGCTGGCCGCCGCGGCGGTCTGCCTGAACCAGGGACTGGATCCCAAGGACATCGCAGCGGCGCTGGGGACCGTCCGCTCCGTGCCGGGACGGGCGGAGGTGCTCGACACGCACACCCCCTACAAAGTGATCCTGGATTACTCCCATTCGCCGGACGCGCTCGAAAACATCCTCAAGACGGTCCGGGAATTCACGCGGGGCCGGGTCATTGCCCTGTTCGGCTGCGGGGGAGACCGCGACCAGGGCAAGCGGCCGATCATGGGTGAAATCGGCGGAAGGCTCGCGGATTACTGCATCCTGACCAGCGATAACCCGCGCACGGAGGATCCGTTCGCGATCCTGGCTTCCGTGGAGAAGGGCATCAAGCGCACCCAGACGCCCTATACGGTGATCGAGAACCGCCGGGAGGCGATCCGGCATGCCCTGGAGATGGCGGCGGAAGGCGATGTCATCGTCCTGGCCGGCAAGGGGCATGAGACCTACCAGGAAATTAACGGCGTGAAGCGGCCCTTTGATGAGAAAATCGTGGTGGCCGAACTGCTGAAGGAAATCGAGAAAGGAACGTCGCAGGAAACATGAACAATTATTATAACATCCTGTGGCTCGTGCTGATCTTCGCCATCGCGGCGGGCGTGGTGCTGGCGCTGATGCCGGTGCTGCTGCCCCGGCTGCGGGCGCTGAAAATGGGCCAGACGATCTATGAAAAAGGGCCGAAACACCAGCAGAAACAGGGAACCCCCAACATGGGCGGCCTGCTGATCGCTTTGGGAACGATCGTGGCGGTCTGCGCCGGCGCAGCGCTGCTCCGGAAGGACACGGACGCGGGATCTGTCCCGTACTTCTCGTTCAAAAATCCACTGTGGGGACTGGTGCTCGTTTCAGTCGCCTGCATGCTGATCGGTTTCGCGGACGACTTTATCAAGGATGTCAAAAAGCGCCATGACGGTCTGTCACCCAAACAAAAGCTGGTGATGCAGCTGGTTGTCGGGGTGCTTTTTTCCATTTACTGCAGCCAGACGGTCGGCACGGAGATCCTCCTGCCCTTTACGGACCGGACGCTGGACCTGGGCGTCGCCTACATCCCGGTCATGACGGTTCTGCTGATGTTCATTACCAACAGCGCGAACCTCCAGGACGGGCTGGACGGCCTGCTGTCCACCGTGACGGCGATCGGCATGCTGGCCTTCGGCCTGCTGTGCGGATTCCTGAACGAAAAGGCGGGCCTGCCGCCCGCCATCCGCCCGGTGATGCTTTGCGGCGGCGTGGCGCTTTGCGGCGCCGCGGTGGGCTTTCTGCGGTTCAATCATTATCCGGCGAAGATTTTTATGGGCGATACCGGCAGCATGATGATCGGCGGTATGATGATCGGCGTGGCGATGCTGTCGCGCTGCGTCCTGCCGATGTTCCTGTTCTGCCTCACCAGCGTCTGCTCGTCCCTGTCGGTCATGATCCAGGTGACTTACTTTAAGCTGACGCATGGGAAAAGGCTGTTCAAGATGTCGCCGATCCACCACCATTTTGAGCTGTGCGGCATGAAAGAGCCGCAGATCGTACGGATGTACGCGATCGTCACGCTCATCGCGTCCATCATTGCCTGGCTGATCATGCTGGGCTTTGTGCGCTGACGGAGAGATAACATGGCAAGACCATTTGATTATTCGGGCAAGCGGATCCTGATTGTCGGCATGGCGCGCAGCGGCGTGCAGGCCGCCCATCTGCTGCTGGGCGCGGGCGCTACCCCGGTGCTCAACGACCGGAAAACGGCGGACGCTTTTGGCGACGCGCTGGCGTCGCTCCGGGATACCCGCGCGGAATGGCGCCTGGGAGAGGACCCCGTGGCGCTGCTGGAAAATTCGGACGCGCTGGTGATCAGCCCCGGCGTGCCCATCGACAGCCCCGTGGTCCTGAAGGCCCGGGAACAGGGAAAGTATATGATCGGCGAGCTGGAGCTGGCCGCGCAGTTTGCCGCGGGGACGCTGCTGGCTGTGACCGGCACCAACGGCAAAACCACCACGGTGACGCTGCTGGACACCATGTTCCATGAGGCCGGCATGCCCTCGTGGCTGTCCGGCAATATCGGCACGCCGTTCAGTCTGATCGCCCAGTCGTCCAAACCGGGTGATATGCTGGTGACGGAAGTATCCTCTTTTCAGCTGGAGAGCATTGACACGTTTCATCCCCGCGCAGCGGCGGTGCTGAACGTGACGGAGGACCACCTGATCCGCCACTATACCATGGATTGCTACATCGCCATGAAGCGCCGCGTGTTTGAAAACCAGACCGAAGGTGACCTGGCGGTGCTCAACGCGGACGATCCCATCTGTGCCGCCATGGCCGCGGGCCTGAAGGCGCGGATCGCCTGGTTCTCCCGACAGAAAGAAGTCAGCCAGGGCGCCTTTGTGCGCGGCGGACGGCTGACGGTGCGCCTGGGCGACCGCGTCTGGTCGCTGTGCGATACCGGGGAAATCGGGATCCCGGGCGCCCATAACCTGGAAAACGCGATGGCCGCCGCGGTGATCGCGCTGGACGTGGGCGCGCCGGAGGAAGCGGTGGTCTCGGCGCTCCGGCATTTCCAGGGAGTCGAACACCGCATCGAGTATGTGCGGACGCTTGGCGGCGTGCGCTATATCAACGATTCCAAGGGAACCAATCCGGACTCGACGGTCAAGGCGATCGATACGATGCAGCTGCCGACCGTGCTGCTGCTGGGCGGATACGACAAGCATGTGTCGTTCCTCGAGATGGCCCGACATATCGCCGCTTCACCCCAGATCAGGGAACTGGTCATCCTCGGCGCAACCCGGGACCAGTTGAGGCGGGAGCTGGCGGAGGCCGGTACCGTGACGCCGCATGAGGCGGAGAGCTTCGAAGACGCCATGGACCAGGCGCGGGCGTTGGCCCGTCCCGGCTGGAATGTCCTGCTGAGTCCTGCCTGCGCGTCGTTTGACATGTTCACCTGCTTTGAAGAAAGGGGCGAACGTTTCAAGGCGATCGTG
>CACXEB010000329.1 GCA_902766515.1 uncultured Eubacteriales bacterium | reverse complement strand
TTTTCCACCGGCAGGAGGCTGGTGCCGTCAGTCCCCTTTCCGCTGACGACCTGCGTCGCGTGTTTGCCTGCCGCGCCGGCTTCTTCCTGAATGGTTTCACCTTCCGCCAGCTCACGGGTCAGTTTGATCGAAATGGTGCTCCCGTCATTGAGACCATGCACATTATAGGGAATGACAATCCCGGCTTCACTCAAAGCGTCATTCAGGAAGGCGTCCCAATCAAGCGCCGGGTCACCCGTCTCCGGATCGGTGACGATGTATTTGCTGCTCAGGGCACTGTCCTTTTTGATCATCTCCAGCACGGTTTCGGAGAGCGGGAAGGCCTTTTTGGTCTTTCCCGATACATCCCCTTCCCGGTCGTCCCGGAAGCTGTTCGGCTCAATATCGTAGTAAAGATCGCCGTCCTCGGTCACCACTTCCTGCACCTGCAGCGACTTATACAGCTTTTTCAGCTGCTCGCCGGGCGTGACTTCGGTATTCAGGTACACCGTCCACTCAGTTTCAATGTCCGAGAAATCCAGCTCGTTGATGTTCACGCGCGGGGAATAATCAACCGCCTGATTACGGGTAGGCAGCTTCTCGTCCACGTCGTAATCGTCATGGCTTTCAAGGTCAAATTCAGTATATTGTTCGTTGCCTTCGCCATCCACCGTCTTGTAGCCCTTGGCGGAAATGGTGGCGGTGCCGGTGCCGGCGTCGTTCTGGGCGTTGGTCTGCACGCCGTTGCCGCCCAGCAGATCCTCCTGCGCTTTCACGTAGAGGGTGCCGTGCCAGCCGTCCACGGGAACATCCTGGCTGATCCAATCCACGACCCAGCGGCCGTTTTCATCCTTCCGCAGTTTGCCGTAGGCCGAAGAATCCGTCGGTTCACTGTTCAGCATGTTGCCGTTCAGGTCAATATAGTTGCCTTCCTGCAGCGGCCGACCGGTCGCCTTGTCGACCGGATAGAAAGCGTCCGCCACGGTATCGGAGACATCGGCCACCACCACGGCGTCCTGCATGATGGCCTGGATGATCTGCAGCAGGATGCTTTCCAGGTCACTGCCCTTCTCGGCATTGAAGAACATGCGCCTGCCGCCGATATTGTCCGCAAGGTTAAAGAGCATCCTCCGGCCGATTTCCACCTTATCCATACTCAGGCCGATGGAGATGAATTTGATGCCTTGATCATTCTTGAGCTGCGCGGCAAAACTTTCCGTCCGTGCCGCAAGCTGTGCACTGGTGCCGTTGTATTCACCTGATCCGGATCTGTTACCCTGCGGAGCTCCGTCAGTGATCAACACAAGATAGCACTGGTCTCCTGTCCAATTCCAGTTCCGGGCTTCTTTGTCCAGCGCTACATCAGGCCGGGTACCTCCGCCAGCGGCGTATGCGAAATTAACGCTTAATTGATGCGCTGTATCAAAATCCTCGTTAATGTGACTATTCCCGCCATCCGCTTTGACACTTGAGTTAAATGTATCATATGCGACGTTGACGACAGGGCTGTTAGCCCCAGCCACCTGCAGCTTCTCCAGAATATTTACCAGTTCACGGGAAGCGCCGCTCAAGCTGTTATTCAGATAATAGAAGCGGTCCAGATAACCGTATGTAGTGCCGCCTGCCGGTTCGCCTGCTTCATAGATGACATATTGGGTATATGCATTGTCATCGGCCGTAAAGGGATAACGGTCATTGTTGCACCAATTGGTATGAAAATCCTGCTGTCCAATGATGAACTCCTGATTCCCATTACCATAATAGTTTCCGTTATTTGCTTTCGGCCTGGACGCGTCCACAGCCCACCAATCATCATTACGATAATACAGCCTGAACACCGTGGCCGTCGCCGATGCGTCGGCTATGACGAAGTATTGCTTGTTCGTATCAAGCCAATTATCGTTTCCTCCCCAATTCCAGTTGATCTGATAAATTGGCAGCTCTTTCACATAGTCCAACCGTGACGGGAACTTCATGGAGTTGGACACGTCCAGCACAAAACCCAGGTCGATCTTGCCGCTGAAGGTGCTCATGTTGGAGGCCGCGGTCAGGTCCACCCGGTAGATGCGGTTTTCATAGTCGTAGACTTCCGCGGTCTTCTTGAAGCTTCCTTCCTCCAGGGGCAGTTGCTTATTCTGCATTTCCTCCAGCCACTGGCTCATGTCCTTGGCGGAAGAGGGCTGCTTCTCATCATCGGGCCAGTCGTAATCTTCCGAAATCGTGAAAAACGCTTCCAGCACGCTGCCGTTATAGGGGATCGTCAGGTCGCCCGCCTGGAGCGTCGTCGCTATGACAGGGTTGCCTTCGTCATCTACCAGGACCTCGCCATTGAGCTCCCAATGATCAAAGACATACTTGTTCGTGCCATGGCTGTCCGGATGTACTGTGGGCGTGGCGGTGATGGCGCCGGCATTGGTTTTATCCTCGGCCGTCTGCCCTGAATAATATACGTATTCCGAATCAGAAGCCGTATGCGAGGTTCCGCCAGCCAGGGTCACCGTACCCATTTCAGGACACTCGTTATTCACGCAGACCGTGTAGTCGTACCGGAGCAGCGGATCCATCTGGTACAGGGTGATCAGGCTCCCGTTGCCCTCGTTCGAAAGGAAGTTCCCCTCGTTATAGGCCAGCCATACGTTATTGTATCCAACGAACTTGAATCCGCCGCCCTCCTGCGGCAGCACGGCCACGTTGTTATTGCTGTGCTGTACCAGCGTATCACCCGCCACATTCAGGGCAATGGTGCTGCCAAGGTCGCTCTGCGGGCGGATCAGGTAGTAGACGTTATCGAGCGCATGCTCACGGTCATATTCGGTAAATACGTAGCAGAACTTCCAGCTCTCTGTCAGCTTCAGCTTATCCGCGGCGTCCGCAAAAGCCGACTCGTTCGGATAATGAAGGGTGCCATAAGAAGTGAGTACATGGTAACCCCCGATATCATCCACATGGACGATCAGGTAACTGTTGTTGACGCTGAGCTCATCGGTGGAATCGATGGTATGCGCGTCCGTCACGGTAATGACATACGTCTTTTCATCCGCCGCGACGGTCAGGGTGTACACATCGTCAAAGGGCGCGTAGCTGTGCAGGGTGTAGCCGGTTTCCGCGTCGCCGTCCATGTACAGGGCATTCCGGCCTTCCTCGTCCTGGTCCGGCGTATCCACGACTTCGGTCAGGGCCAGTTCCGCGCTCTCAATGGTCTCAAATTCGATCCCCAGCACGGCCAGGATGTCCGCCAGCGGATAATCGCCGCGGCCGGGGAAGCTGCAGGTATGCTGCTCGCCCTGTTCGTCGATATAGGTGAAGTCCACCGTGTACTTCACGGTATACGGGCTGAAGCCGTCGGTCTCGAAGGTGAAGCCGGTCAGCTTGTAATCCTCGGTGATGGCAAAGTCAGCCTTTTCGACCTTCTCTTCGCCATGATAGAGTTCCGGCGTGACGGTCACTTCCATGCCTTCGGGGATTTCGGTGCCGCCGAGCAGGTCGATGGCCTCGGGCAGGGTCACGGGCACGACATAGGTGCCATCCTCGACCAGGACGGATTCATCCACAGAAATGTCCAGCGTGAATTCGTTGGTCAGGGTAAAGGTGCCGTCCTCGTTGTCCGTCCGTTCGGGCGCTAGTACGGTTTCCGCGTCGAAGACGATCATCACCTGCTCCGCACCCACCTGGATGGGCGGCACCGGCACGGGGTTGGACAGGGCAATGTCCACCTGCGCCGCCGTCTCGCCGGCGCCGAAGGTCAGGTGGAGGGTGGTCAGATCGAAGTTCTGCAGGGCGGTCAGGCTGTAATCCAGCACCATGGCGCTTTCGACATCGCCCAGCAGCTCCGCCAGCACCAGGGACTCGTCATCCACAGAAATGGCGGTGATCGGGGCAGCGGGCTCATAGCCGACCGCGGCCAGCACCGCGCTCAGCGTCGCCGCGCCGGTCTCGTCAAAGGTGTAATTGTATACCGGGATCTCCGGCTCTTCGGGGGCGGGGTTGGACAGCGCAATATCCACTTGCTGTGCCGCTTCGTCCTCACCGAAGGTCAGGTGGAGGGTGGTCAGGTCGAAGTTCTGCAGGGCGGTCAGGCTGTAGTCCAGCACCATGGCGCTGTCGACGTCACCCAGCAGCTCCGCCAGCACCAGGGATTCGTCATCCACAGAAATGGCGGTGATCGGGGCAGCGGGCTCATAGCCGACCGCAGCCAGCACCGCGCTCAGGGCAGCCACACCGGTCTCGTCAAAGGTGTAACTGTAGACCGGGATCTCCGGCTCCACGGGAGCGGGATTGGACAGGGCAATGTCCACCTGCTGCGCCGTCTCGCCGGCGCCAAAGGTCAGGTGCAGGGTGGTCAGGTCAAAGTTCTGCAGGGCGGTCAGGCTGTAGTCCAGCGCCATGGCACTTTCGACGTCGCCCAGCAGCTCCACCAGCACC
>CACXEB010000328.1 GCA_902766515.1 uncultured Eubacteriales bacterium | reverse complement strand
CCTTCCTGACCATGTTCTCCGAGATCGAGCGGCAGTACTATCCGGTCAACGCCAAGTACCACCAGCAGCGGTTCGAGGGCAATTTCAACGATACCTTTACCCGCGTCGTGCCGGACACCGGCCTTACGGCCACCTTCCGGGACGAGGTCGCGCAGATGCACGCAGCGGCGCGGTGGCTGATGAAGACGCTTCCGGAGGCCGGCCATGAGTGACGAGAGCCCGGTCAAGTCCCTCGCGAAAGCGCTGTCCGTGCTGGAGTGCTTCTCGGTCGAGCAGCCGGAGCTGGGCATCTCGGAGATCTCCCGCCGCCTGGGCCTGCAGAAGAGCACGGTCTACAACATCCTGAGCACGTTCCAGAAGTGCGGCTACATCGTCCAGAACCCGGACAACAGCAAGTATGCCCTCGGCCTCAAGGTGCTGCACCTGGGCTACATCGTCTCCAGCCACCACGGCCTCAGGGACACCTTCCTGCCCTACCTGAACCGCATCGCCCGCGATACGCGGGAGACCTGCTACTTCGGCATCCTGGACGACCTGGAGGTGCTGTATATTGAGGCCGCCTATCCGACGACCCAGCAGCAGACCCGGAACATCCTGGGCGAGCGCGCGCCCCTCTACTGCACCGGCCTCGGCAAGGCCATGCTGGCCTACCTGCCCGAGGAAAAGATCGGGCAGGTGCTGTCCGCTCCGATGCGCCAGTTCACCGGCTATACCCTGAACGATCCCGACGCCCTCCGCGCGTCCCTCGAAGAGGTCCGCGCCCGCGGCTATGCGGTCGACAACATGGAGCACGAGTTCGGCATCCGCTGCGTCGCCGTCCCCGTCTTCAACACCGCCGGCCAGGTCTACGCCGCCGTCAGCGTCTCCGGCCCCTCGCCGCGGTTTGACCCCGACACCGTCGTCCGGGACGCGGCAGTGATCCAGGAGGCGCTCAAACCGCTGCAGTACCAGATGGCGTAGGAGTGATTACGGAACCGCTGATTTATTCGGCGGCGCATCTGTCAAAAGCCTGATTCGGCCTGAATCAGTATGCTGACAGACGGAAGCCGGGGAGACATGTATGAGTATTTTGATTCCTGTCATCATCATGCTATTGATGATCATTGTTCCTGTGTGGCAGGATGAAGCTTCTAAAAAGAAATCCAGTAAAACTGGGCATGACTTCCCGCCCGAACACAGGAAGCCCTTCGGGGCGGCAAATGAGCGCAAAGCCAAGTCTCCCGCCATCAGCAAACAAGGAAACGATCAGGCAGTGGAACGAAAGCCGGTTCAAACACCGGAACATCCTGTGACAGCGATCGAACCGACGGTGATTCCGCGGGATAAACAGGGATGTGAAAGCGCAGGCACAGGTCCTGCTCCCCAGGCGAAGAAAAGCGAACCGGTTCGGCAGACAAAAGAGGCGCCAAACCCGGAAACAAAAATTGCGAAAGAGATTTCCTTTCGCGGAAATGTACTGAGCCGGGAGGATGTGAACATGCTTTCGGGCGGCACACGAATCGACATGACATCCTTTACCATCCCGAAGGGGGTAATGAAGATTGCTGACCATGCCTTTGAGAATTGCTTTGCGTTGACTGATGTTGTTATTCCCGCCAGCGTCAATTCGATCGGGGCGTGCGCATTCAAGAATTGCGGAAATCTGTCTCAAATCACGCTGCCTAAAAACCTGCGAAGCATTGGAGACAGTGCTTTTCGTGGCTGTACCTATTTGACGCATGTTTCGATCCCGGACAGCGTGAAAAGGCTCGGAAGCGGTGCGTTCTCTTATTGCGTAAACCTTACTGGCGTCATGATTCCCGACAGCGTCACCTTCATCGGTGGTGATGCCTTCACTCACTGCCGCAACCTGACCCTGACCGTCGGCCGCAGCAGTTACGCGCGTCAATACTGCATTGAACATTCGCTGAAATACACCTATCCGGATGCCATTGACTGGCTGAATCAATGAAACTGTCCAACAGAACCGTGAAAACGTGATCCAACGTCAAAGGAGGCCGCCTATGAGCACAATGAAGCGTATTGCCGCGCTGGCACTGGTTTTGATCCTCATCATGGGGGCGCTGCCCGGTGCGCAGGCAGCACCGTCCGCGGCGGGATGCCCAAAGTCGTCAAGCGGGAAGCACAACTGGAAGCCGCGGCCCCAGAGTCCCTGGTGCGAGCGGCCGGGCGGCATCGTGTATGTATGCTCCCAT
>CACXEB010000327.1 GCA_902766515.1 uncultured Eubacteriales bacterium | reverse complement strand
GGATGATATCGCCGTAATCCAGCCCGTCCGCGCCGTTGTATTCGCCGATGCGGCAGAGGAAGCACTTCTCCACGCCCGCCGCCCGCATGGCTTCCAGCATCCGGCAAAAACGCTCCTTATACTTCTGCGGGGACGTCCCGTTGTCCCCGTCCGATTCGCCCTGGCACCAGATCATGTATATATGGCCGATCCGGTAACCGTTCAGCCGCATGAAGGTCCTGCAGGCCGTCAGGCGGGCGATGGCGTCATCCAGGTATGCGCCGCCGGGCTGCCACGCGCGGATGGCGGTGCCGCCCTTGCTGGCTGACACGCCGACGACGGGCGTACCGGTCCGGCGATAATACTCGTTGACGAAAGCAGTCATCAGCGACCCGGTCTTCCGTTCCCCGTCGTCGATGCCGTCGCTGTTATTCTCCCGCAGTCCAAACGGTTCGCCGAGGATATACATGCGGGTCGGATCGCTGATAGCGCGGAATTCCAGCCCGGCGCCCGGCGTCAGGATCGGCGCCGCCTCCGGCTGGGCCGCGCTGGTCACACCCCGCCCGCCGGCGTTGGACTGCCCCATCAGCAGAACGATATCATAAGCGCGTTCATGCCGGAACAGGCTCCGGTCATTCAGCAGGCGCCCCGGGGCCTGCTCGTCCTCCGCCGCTGCGGCGCAGAACAACGCGCACAGGACCGCGCACAGCGCAAGCAGCCGCCCGGCCCACCCGCCGGCACGGCTGTACATCCTCCGGATCCCGGAGGAGTTCTTCACTTTTGCGGTTCGATCCGTCTGCTTCACGCTCCGGCTCCCTTCGCCACGGCGCGGACACACCATGCAAACGCTTTCGCGCAGCGCAGGTCCGGATCCCTGAAATGATTGCCTTCGTTCCATTCCAGGACATGGCGCACGCACTGCTCCCCGAGCAGGGCATCCTGCCGCCGGATGCATGCGCCGACTGTGGCCATCACAGGATTCCTGGTCTTTTCTTCCCGGTCGCCCAGGCTCAGGTACACCGCCCCGGCCAACGGACGCCGCGAGGCGGCGCAGTCCATCCACCCGGGAAACCACACGGACGGCGAAGCCGCGGCCACAGCTGCGAAGGCATCCGTCCGGTACCCTGCCCACAGGGCAAAGAACCCGGCCAGCGAATACCCGCCGAGGATCGCCGGCGTGTCCGGTCCCACACCGTACCGGCTGTACAGCGCCGGCAGCAGCGCGTCGCGGATAAAGGCGAGCGTCGCCTCCGCGCCCTCGCCGAACGCTTCCCGTCCGAACACCGGCGGCGCCGGCCAGGGAGACAGGTCATCGTTCCACCGGCGAACGCGGAAGGCCGCCAGCAGGAACGCTTCGCCCACCTGATCGGATATCGCCCGCGCTTCCCGGTCCAGCCCTTCCTGGTCATGCTCGTCCACCGGCTGGATCAATATGCAGTTGACCGCCGTCCCCCTGTAGACCGTACATCCGGTCTGTCCGACAGTCAGCGCTTCTCTGGTCATAGGGAACCTCCCGTACATCAGATAAGCGGAATGACGGCGGCTGTTTCAGCCCGTCCGTCATTCCGCGTCCTGTGATTCTGTCGTCTGTCCCCCGTTATTTGATCGTCACGAAATTCTTGCTGATATAGCCGATCATGCCGGTCATGGGGTCCTGCACCTGGTACCAGTTGTTCAGTTCCATCAGCACGGTCAGTTCCTTGCCCTGGGAGCAGGTCGTGATGCGCTCCGCTTCGGTGGAAGGCGCCCAGCGCAGGTTGACCCAGCCGGAAGCGCGGGAAGGCCGCGCCACGACCGTGAACGGATAGGGCACCTGACGGGCCGAACGGAATTCGGCGTTGATCCCGGCAAGCCCCGTCCCGGGGTCGGAAGGAGGCGGCGTCACGCTGCCCGGCTTGGTCCAGGAAAGGAAGCGGGTCTGTACATAGGCAACACCGCCCACCGCGGCCGGATAATCGATGCAGGCCCATCCATTGGAGGTCGTCATCCTGACGCTGACCGCCGTCGCGTAGTTCAGGTGTCCAATCACATTGTTCGCGACCATCGGATCGCTCCGGACATTCAGATAGCCTTTATTATCAGTCGCCACATACATGATTGCGCCCTCGGCCGTCGTCATCGCCGGCAGGGCAGCTGTCATCAGCATCAGCGCCACAAGCGCCAGAACAAAAATCTTGCCAGTCGTCTTCATACTTGAAATCTCCCTTCCGCTTTCGCGGTGCTGCTGCGCGTTCACGCGCTCGTCATTTTATACGTAAAATTCCGTAATATGGCAGTCAAACGGTGAAATTTACCCATTGCTTTTCCAATAAAAAAGTGCTATAACTGCGTCCGCGAATCCGGTGATTCGCAGGAAGGATGCAGTATGACCAAGGATTTAACCCAGGGAAAGCCCTTCAGACTGGTGCTCGGCTTTGCCGCGCCGCTGATGTTCGGCGTTTTGTTTCAGCAGTTTTACAGTTTTGTGGATACCGCGATCGTCGGCCGCTACCTCGGCGCAGACAAGCTGGCCGCCGTCGGCGCGACCGGATCCGTCAATTTCCTGATTATCGGCCTCTGCCTGGGCCTCTGCTCCGGCTTCGGCATTCCGATCGCGCAGGCGTTCGGCGCGCACGACATGCGCAGGCTGCACCGCTCCGTCCACCACGCGATCCTCCTGAGCGCGGGCTTGTCCATCCTCTTCGCGGTCGCCGCGACGGCGCTGTGCCGCCCGATGCTGCGGCTGATGAACACCCCGGAAGCGGTCATTGACGATTCTGCCGCTTACATTTCCATCATCTTCGCGGCGATCCCCTGCTGCGTGCTGTACAACATGGCCAGCGCCATCCTGCGCTCCCTCGGCGACAGCCGGACGCCCGTCATTTTCCTGGTGGTCGCTTCGCTGATCAACATCGCGCTGGACCTTTTCCTGATCATTACCATGCAGATGGGCGTCGCGGGCGCCGCCGTGGCAACCGCGGTCAGCCAGCTGATTTCCGGCCTCGGCTGCGTGCTGGTGATGGTCCGCCGCTTCCCCATCCTGCGCAGTACCCGGGAGGAGCGGGTATTCTCCCCCGCGCTGGCCGGGGACATGCTGATGATCGGCCTGCCCATGGGCCTGCAGTACTCCATTACGGCCATCGGCGCGGTGGTCGTTCAGTGGGCCGTGAACGGCCTCGGCGTCGACGCGGTCGCGTCGATCAGCGCCGCCTCCAAGATCAGCGCCTTCTTCGCCTGCGTGTTCGACGCGCTCGCCTCCACCATGGCGACCTATGCCGGACAGAATGTCGGCGCCCGCAAGCTGGACCGCGTCAACGACGGGCTCCGGGCGGCGTCCGTCATGGGCTCGGTCTATTGTGTCCTGGCCTTCGGCGCGGTGCTGCTGTTTGCGCGGCCTCTGCTCAGCCTGTTCGTGGACACCGGCGCTTCGCCCGCCGTCATGGCAATGGGCGAGCAGTACCTGAAGATCAACGCCAGCATGTATATCCCGCTCCTGTTTGTCAATATCGTACGCCTGAGCATCCAGGGCATGGGCTTCACCCGTCCGGCGATGTTTGCCGGCCTGTTTGAAATGATCGCCCGCACCGCGGTCGCGCTGATCGCCGTGCCCCGCCTCGGCTTCACCGGCGCCTGCATGGCGAACCCGGCCGCCTGGATCATGGCGGACCTCTTCCTGTTCCCCTGCTACCGTCGGGTGATCCGGACCCTCCGCGGCCGCCTGATGCCCGGGACGGCGGAATACGACGCCGCCCCCGTCGAAAACCGCAGCGCGGCCTGACGGGAGAAGCGGCATATACATGAAACAGCGTGAGACGAATGCCTCACGCTGTTTCATATATGGGTACGTATTACTCAGTCATTTCCGCCAGCAGCCCGTTGAGCGCTTCGCGGTATTTCACATACCGGGGATGGTTGGGCCAGTAGCGGGTCAGGAGCACGCCTTTTTCATCGAAGGGCTGGGCATAGGTCACGCGGTTGCAGACGAACAGCAGCGCGACGGACTGGCCGTTCAGGTCTTTTTTCCGGCTGATCCGCTTGCCGAAACGGCAGTTGGACACGGGATTTTCCAGGTATTCCGGCGTCAGCTGGTCCATCGAGGTAAACCAGGCCACCGTGTCGCCCAGGCGCTGGATTTCGTCCCCCAGCCCAAGGTATTTATACGTGACCGTCACCCAGTCGTTGCGCACCGTGACCGTCACCTTGCCGACAATATACAGGTTGGAGGCCACCAGCGGGAACTCCTGCCTGCCCTCCTGATCCACCCGCACCGGCAGCACATGATACCATTTATCGGTCAGCTCCGGCCACTGGTCCCGCAGGCTCAGGCCGATCACACAGGCCGTATTGTTCGGATACCACTGGCGCTCCCAGTCCACATCCTTCGGCTGGGCGTATTTGGCGTACGGAAGCGCCACTTTGATCTGCTCTTCCGTCATGCGGACCCATTGGTCCTCATCGCCTTCCACATCCCAGATGTACCAGCCGTCTTCCGCCGACCAGCTGACCGTGCCCAGGTCCTGGACCTCGCCGGACATGGCCTGCAGCTGGCCGCTGACGCTGTAGGTATACCTGAGGTCGTCCTCGGTAAAGCTGTACCCGGTCAGGCGGCCGTCCTTGCCGTACACCAGCGCAATATCCTCATCGGCCTGGACCATCACCGTGCCGTCGTCGTACAGGCAGATCGTATCCTCCGCCACCCACGCGAGCGCCTGGCCGCTCTGGCTGGTATACTGGCCAAAGCCCGTGGCGCTGTCCACCTCGATGTCAAAATCAAGCTCCGTATCGATCGCTTCGGACCGGACCGTCCACACCCCGTCCTCACAGGTAAAATCATCGATCCCGAACTGCGCGGCCGTCTCACCGGACGCATCGTACATGTCCAGATAGATCCCGCTCACATCGCCGACGAAAAAGCTGAGGATCCCCTCGCCGACGGTCACATCGCCGATCATCGGCGCGTCCGCGTATAGCGCCTCCGCGTCGATGCCCGCCTGCTTCAGCGTGCCCGCCAGACCGTTTTCCTCCGCCTGTACCGTGCAGATCAGCGCCATGAAAATAAAAACAAGCGTCAAAACAGCCATCATGCCGCGTTTCATAGCTGATACCCCATTCCTCTCGGAAAGTGTTACAAAACTACGACGTTATTGTAACAGTTTTGACGCACAATGTCAATGTAAACGTGATGTTTCAGCACGTTATTTTGGCATTTTTTGACGGTTCATCGCAGCACCCTGCGCGAAACGGCGAACCAGCAGCCCAGGTGCGCCAGGAAGGTCACGCCCCATGACACCGGGTAGGAGATGTACAGCACGGTGAGGGTATGCCATTCCGGCTGCCGGAACACCGTATAGATCCAGATGATGCGCAGCAGGCAGGCGCCGCTCAGGCTCACGATCATGGGCAGGATGGAGCTGCCGATCCCCCGCAGCTGGCCCACCATGGTGTCCATCATGCCGCACAGGAAATAGAACGGCATGATGATGCCCATGCGCATGAGGCCGTACGCGATCACCTCGGGCTCGCTGTTGTAGACGGAAAGGAGCGGCGCGCCCAGCGCGAGGAAAATCAGCCCCAGGCCCAGCCCGATCACGAACACGGTCGCCAGGCAGAGGCCCATCACCTTATGGACGCGGTCGTACCTGTGCGCGCCGAAATTCTGGCTGGTAAAGGTCAGGTCCGCCTGATGGACCGCGTTCATCGAGGTGTACACAAAACCTTCGAGGTTGCTGGCCGCGCCGTTGCCCGCCATGGCGATGGCGCCGAAGGAATTGACGGAGCTCTGGATCAGCACATTGGAGATCGAAAAGAGGCTCCCCTGCAGCCCCGCCGGCAGCCCCACACGGATGATCGCCTTGAGCTCATTCGCGTGGATAGCCAGCTTTTTCGGATCGAGGTGGATCGCGCTGTGGGTGCGCACCAGGCAGGCGAGCACCAGGGCCGCGCTGATCACCTGGCTGGCGACGGTCGCGATGGCGACGCCGGCGACACCCATGTCAAACCGGATCACCAGCAGCAGGTTCAGCAGCACATTGACCACCCCGGCGATGAAAAGATAATACAGCGGACGCTTCGTATCGCCCACCGCGCGCAGGATCGCCGCGCCGAAATTGTAGAGCATGTTCGCGGGCATGCCGAAGAAATAGATGCGCACGTACAGCGCTGCCATGTCGATGACATCATCCGGGCTGCCCATCATCTGCAGCAGGTTCTTCGCGAAGCACACACCGATCGCCCCGACAAAGAGGCTGGCAAACAGGGCGATCGTGATGGACGTATGCACGGCGCGGCCGACCGCCGGCTGGTCGCCCGCGCCCCAGCGCTGCGCCACCAGCACGCTCGCGCCGACGCTCAGCCCCATGAACACATTGACCAGGAGGTTGATCAGCGAGGACGTCGAACTCACGGCGGCCAGCGCCCGCGAACCGCTGTACTGGCCGACCACCACGATATCGGCGGCGTTGAACAGCAGTTGCAGGATGCCCGTCAGCATCAGCGGGCCGGCGAATATCAGGATGTTTTTCAGCATCGGTCCGCTGGTCATATCCATGGTATACCGCGCGGGCCGGCTGCGCAGGCGGTTCACAAAACGTGTGATAATGGTCATCCGATCAACTCCAACAGGTCGTCCCGGCTCAGGTCCTTCAGGGATACGCTGTCGCCGGAAAGGATGCCCTCGGCCAGGTCCCGCTTGGAATCCTGCAGGGCCACAATGCGTTCCTCCACCGTGTCCTTCGCGATCAGCTTGTAGACCGTCACCGCGCGCGTCTGTCCGATCCGGTGCGCGCGGTCAGTCGCCTGCTGCTCGACTGCGAAGTTCCACCATGGGTCATAGTGCACCACAATGTCCGCGCCGGTCAGGTTCAGCCCCGTGCCGCCAGCGCGCAGGGAAATCAGGAAGACGTTCGTACCGTCGGTATTGAAGGCGTTGGCCAGCCGGAGGCGCTCGCGCTTCTCCGTTTCGCCGGTCAGGACCATGTAGGTCAGGCCTTCCTTCGCCAGGCGCTGCTCAATCAGGCTGAGCATGCTGGTAAACTGCGAAAAGACCAGCACCTTGTGCCCGCCGTCCGCAGCCGTAGTCAGCAGCTGCATGAGGGCGTCGCACTTGGCCGATTCGTCCCCATAATCCTCATACAGCAGCGCGGGATCACAGCACAGCTGCCTCAGCCGGGTCAATTCCGCCAGCACCTGCAGCTTGCTGTGGCGGAAGTCCTCGTCGGACGCGGCATGGAGCAGGTGCTTGAGCTTCAGCACCTGTGCGTCGTACAGCTTGCGCTGCTTTCCCTCCAGCTCCACGCGGCGCTGTTCCTCATGCTTGTCCGGCAGGTCGCGCAGCACGTCCTTCTTGAGCCGCCGGAGGATGAACGGGGCCACCATGCGGCGGAGCCGCTCACGGGCGGCACTGTCCTCATACCTGACGATCGGCGTTTCCAGTTCCCGGCGGAAGGTCTCGTACCCGTACAGGAAGCCCGGCATGAGGAAATCAAAAATGCTCCACAGCTCGCTCAGCCGGTTTTCGACCGGCGTGCCTGTCAAAACGAACCGGTGGGCGCAGCTGAGCGCCTTCACCGACCGGGCCGCCGCGGAGGACTGGTTCTTGATGAACTGGGCCTCGTCCAGCACGGCGATATGGATATCAAGCGCCTCATACTCCGCCACGTCGCGCTTGAACAGGTCATAGGAGGTCACCAGCACATGCGGGCGCTCCACGCCAGCCTGGCGGAGGACGGACTGCCGCGCGGTCCGGCCGCCGGCAACGGGCACTGCGCGCAGCTGCGGGGCAAAGCGCCGGATTTCGTCGATCCAGTTGTAGACCAGCGAAGCCGGACAGATCACCAGGTGCGTGGCGTCGGGCCGGGTCAGGCGCAGCGCCTCGAACACGGCAATCATCTGCAGCGTTTTGCCCAGGCCCATGTCATCGGCCAGGATCCCGCCGAAACCGCACTCATACAGCGTCATCAGCCACTGGTATCCGGCTTTCTGGTAAGGGCGGAGCGTGCCCGCCAGGCTGTCCGGTACCTCGAAGTCGGAATCCGCGATCGTCTTGAAGGTCTTGATCAGTTCCCGGTAATGCCGGTCACGCTCCGAAACGATGGCTTCATGCTCCTCCAGCACGCGGTCCAGGTAGAGCGCGCGATACTGGGGGAGGTGCATGTGCCCGGAGACAAACTCCCGGACGGGCACGTGCGCCGCCTCAAACAGGGCGTCCAGCTGTTCGGTCTCCTCCTGCTCCAGCGCGATGAAGTCGCCGTTCTGCAGCCGGTGATACCGCTTTTTGGCGGCATAGGCATTCAGCAGTTCCGCGAGTTCCTCCTGGCTCAGCTCGTCGGACAGCAGCGTCAGGTCCAGCATGCCGGATTCCAGGCTGACGCCCGCCGTGACTTGCCACCGCCGGCGGATGCGCAGGGCCGAAAACCGGTCGGTCGCGTGGACCTCCCCCAGCTCGTTCAGCTTATCCAGGCCCTCGGTCAGGAAGTCATAGAGCTTGCCTTCGTCCGCCTGCAGCGCGTACAGGTGACGCTGCGGGTCGTACTGGCTGAAAAGCGTCGAGACGGCTTCCGCCGCGCGCGCTTCCTCCTGCTGGTCGCGGCGGATCATATCGCCGTCATACAGGTTGTACTCCTGGTCCCCGTAAGCCGCTTTTGCCTCCATCAGCACCGTCTGGTCCAGATAATCCAGATAAAAGGCAAACACCGGCTTCGGCGGAATGTACGGGATGACGGCGTCCTGATCCTTCTCCGTCACATCGGCACAGGCTTTCAGCATCGGCAGGACATTCCGGTAGAATACCGCCAGGTCGTCCCGCCCGACGGAGAAGGAGACCCCGCGCCCAACATCCACGGATTCCAGCAGGCGCCTGAGCGGCAGCAGCGCCTCCGCGCCCGTACGGGAAAACACGCCGTCCCCCATATAGTACGCGTATCTGTCCGAAAACTGAAGCGCCGGCGCCTTGCCTGTCACACGCACGCCGACAAACCCGCTCCTGTCGCGCATCGGCTCCACCGTAAAGCTGAGCTCCGGCATTTCCTCCCGAAGGATGACCTTGCGCGCGGGCGTGCCCGCCTGGGAGATCGTCCGGCCCACGCCCCAGTCAAAGAATCGGTCCAGCTGATCGCCCGCCAGCAGGATCCTGTTCTGATCCGACTTGCGCGCGTAACTGCCGGAGGCAGCCATGACGTGCCGGATCACCTCGTTCTGGAGCGCCAGGCTTTTGCGGGCCCATTCCGCCAGCTCTGCGCATTCCGGAGCAAAGGCCAGCTTCGAGAAGTCAATCTTCAGACCGTTCTGCTCATACTCCATCCGCTGCTGTTCCGCTTCAAACAGCCTGTCGACATTCCTGACCACGTACAGCTTGTCCGTGCCGCATTTGAAGTCCACAAAGAAGCTGCCGTCCTCCGTCTGGCCCAGGCGCGCCTCCAGGCGCACGGCAGGCCGGCGTTCCTGCGTTCCTTCGCTCCGGCGGCTGCCCTCGAACAGGGACATCAGATACCCGCCCATCCGGTCCGTGCCATAGCCGACCGGACGGCGCTCCAGCCGGTCCCGGGCCAGCAGCAGCAGGGCCGCCCCGTGCGGGCAGCAGGAAGTCATATGGTAATAGCCGTTGTTGAACGCGTAGCATCCAGGCATCTCACATCCGACGGTGAGCAGCGCATCATTCGTGATATAGGCTGCAACCCCGCAGGAAACATGCCCCTCTTCATACTGACCGGTCACCTTGAGCACCGGACCGTCCTCATAGCTGAGGAATCCGCTGTTGATGTCCTTCAGGCGAACCCGCCCGTCCCCTGCAAAGGCATTGGCCAGATTCATTGCGTCCTCGCCCAGCCTGACCTTTTTACAGCTGTCCGCCACGTTGAAAAAACCGCTGCGGTCATGGTCCTTCCCGTCGGGTTGATCCGGGAACAGAGCGACGGTCCGGGGATGGACTTTTCTTTCGTGCGACTGGTAATACATCACCCGCGCCGCGAGCGCCGCCAGGTGCCGGCAGCCATTGCCTTCCGTTTGCCCGCACTCGCACTGCGCGCGGTAGATATGATCGCCGACCACCGTCATTTCCGTCCCGTACGCCCTGCCGTCCGCGACGCTTGCCATATACAGGTTGCCGGACGCTCTGAACGCCTGGACGCGGTTCTGCTTGTACAGCTGCTGTCCGGCATTCCAGACGGCTGCCGGGAAAACACTTTTCAGGCCCATCAGACGATCCGTCCTTTCCCGGTCACGGCCAGGCAAACCTGGTCCGCACGCAGTCCGCCCGTTTTCAGCATCGCGCAATCTCCCTTCTTCTGACCGCTTGATCGGTTCCTGTTTTCATTATATCCCGCGCCGAGCAATTTGACAAGTGGCCGTCACTGTTCACAGGTGAACAGTGACCGCAATGGGGACTGACGTCCCCCCTGCGGGACCCCCCTACAGATTTGCCTGTCGTCCCTTCGGTCCTCCCGGGCGGCAAATCTGCAAGGTAGAAATCGCTGACGCGATTTCATCCTCGCACCGTACATGCCGCTGCTGCGGATTACCGCAGAG
>CACXEB010000326.1 GCA_902766515.1 uncultured Eubacteriales bacterium | reverse complement strand
CGGCGCGCCGAAGGAGGCGGGCTGCGTACACGCCATGCGCCGCGGCGAAAAATACTATGCCCGCAGCGCCTGGGCGGGACGCATCTCCCTGAACGGAAGCCCGGTCTTCGACAGTCCCTTCATGAACGCCTGCGCGCACAACTTCCAGCTGATGACCTTCCTGCTGGGACCCACGATGGCGGAAGCCGTGCCGCTCCGGGACGCGGAAGGCGCATTGTACCGCGGCAATCCAGGCGTAGAGAACTACGATATCGCCTTTCTTCGCTTCCGGACGGAAGAGGGAGTCCCGCTGTGCTACTACACGGCCCATCCGCTCCGGACCAAAAACCTCGGCCAGGAGGGCCGCATCGTTTTTGAGCACGCTGTCCTCACCTGGGGCCGGGGCAAACCCTTCCAGGCCGTCACAGACAGCGGCGAAACCATTGTGTATTCCCCGGACACCCCGCCGATGCAGAAGCTGTACGACGCCATAGCGGCCGTCCGCGGCGGCGAAGCTCCCCTTTGCGGGCCGCTGGCGGGCCTGTCCCACCTGAAAGCGGTCTGGATGGTCCAGCCATTCCCGGTCCGGAACATCCCCGCCGACCGCATCGACTGGCTGGAGGAGGAGGGCGACCGTTTCCCCTGCGTCAGGGGCCTCGAGGAAGCCCTGACCCGCTGCGCCGCCGCCGGGCAGCTGCCCGCTGAGGCCGGCATCGGGCTGTGACCCGGATCCTATCGAATTATTGGCGGTCCGCCGCCGATAAAATAAAACAAAAGAAGGAGAACCCCCATGAAAAGACTGCTCGCATTGTCCCTGTCCCTGATGATGCTGGCCGCGATGTTTGCCGTACCGGCCCTTGCCGCGGACGACAAGCCCTATGCCGGCGTCAAGCTGACCTGGTGGGTCAAGCTGCATGAGAACCTGAAGGGCGTCAGCGTCGACGGCAAGCCCGTCGAAAACCTGGCCCAGACCAAGTGGTACCAGGCGGTCCACGATGCCACCGGCATTGAGATCGAATTCATCCATCCCGCCGCCGGCCAGGAAGGCACCGAGTTCAACATGCTGACCGCGACCCCGGACGAGATGCCCGACATCGTGGAATACAGCTGGACCGCCTATTCCGGCGGCGCGTCC
This sequence comes from uncultured Eubacteriales bacterium, assembly GCA_902766515.1. Next base: position 12,297 of record CACXEB010000326.1, on the reverse strand, counting down.
GCAGCGATCGCGGATGAGATCATCATGCCCCTGAACGACGCCATCGCCAGCGGCAAGACCCCGCACCTGAAGGCGATCCTGGACAACGAAGTGGATATCGACAAAGCGGTCAAAACCGCTGACGGCGACTACTACGTGTTCCCGTTCCTGCGCGGCACCACCTACGAGAACAACAACTGCCTGTTCACCTCCGGCTTCTATATGCGCGGCGACATCCTCCGCGAGCTCAACCTCGAAGTGCCCGAGACCTTCGAAGAGTGGGATACCGTGCTCCGCGCCGTGAAGGAAGCGCACCCGGACATGGTGCCCTTCATCACCCGCACCGAGTGGATGAACCAGATCTTCGCCCCCGGCTTCGACAACTTCTGGGATTACTATGTGGAAGACGGCGTGGTCAAGTACGGCCTGACCGAGGACAGCCGCGATGAGTACCTGAAGGCCATGCGCACCTGGTACAAGGACCAGCTGTTCGACCAGGATTACCTGACCCACACCAAGGCCAACGACGGCCGCGGCCTGATGGCTGCCGGCAACGCCTTCGCCACCTATGACGCCTGCGGCGGCGGCGCCTCCAACATCTTCCCCAACCTGCTGGCTGACGGCAAGATCCAGGACGAGAGCGACATGGTGACCACCGTGCCCGTGACCAGCGTGAAGGGCCAGAACGCCAAGTTCTCCAAGATGAACGGCCTGTATGACGCCTCCGGCGCCTCCGCCGCGATCTCCAAGCGCCTGGCGGACGAGGGCGGCGAAAAGCTCGAAGCCGCGCTGTGGCTGCTCGACTGGATGTACTCTGATGAAGGCCACATGATCAACTGCTTCGGCATCGAGGGCGAAAGCTACAACATGGTGGACGGCTATCCCACCTTCACGGACGTCGTGCTCCACAACCCGGACGGCCTGGGCATCGCCGCCGCGCTGAGCATCTATGCCCGCGGCCACCAGAACGGCCCCGTGGTGCAGGATACCCGCGTGAATGACCAGTACTACGGTTACACCGCGCAGATCGCCGGCATGAAGCTGTGGACCAGGACGGACTTCGGCGAGTATATGTATCCCGCCGGCGCCGCCATCGCCACCGATGATGCGGACGACTTCGCCACCATCGCCAACAACATGAAGACCTACAAGGAAGAGATGGAAGCCAAGTGGATCACCGGCCAGGCGGAACTGAACGATGAAACCTGGAAGGCCTACGTGGCCCAGATGGAAGCGTTCGGCCTGAGCCGCGCCATCCAGTACAAGCAGGATGCCTACGACGCCTTCATGGCGAACTGACCTGATTTCCCCGCGAAGCGGCCCGCCCGCTTCGCGGGGACCTGTATCCGACAAGACTGATCAAAGGAGACCTGATATGGCCTGGCAGCATGATCTCGTTTCACTGGTCCGCCTGGACCATCCGTCGCTCCTCGGGGCGGCTGACCTGCACGCGGCCGGCGACGACGCGGGCGCGGCCGAAGCCATTCTCCGGCATTTCCGCAGCCGCACGGCGCCCACATACCTGTTCAGCCTGGAGGACCTCCGGGCGTGCCGCGATGACCGGCTGGTCGAAGACGCCGAGGAGGTCATGCACGACACCCTGTACGGCTATACCTTCCCGGACGGCGTCGACTGGCATTTCAATCCGACCACGGACGCCGCGCATGACAATGAGTGGAGCTGGAGCCTGTACCGGTTCATCTTCTGGCAGCCGCTGGCCCGCGCGTACGCGATCACCGGTGATGAGCGGTATCCCCGCAAGGCGCTCAGCCTGCTCCGCAGCTTCCTCCGGGCATGGCCGCTGGCCGATTTCCTGCAGGACGAAGAAGGCTATATCAAAGCGCACCAGTATCCCAGCTACCCCTGGCGGCATATCGAGACCGCCATGCGCCTGTACACGGCCTTCCTGCCCTGCCTGACCGCTTTCAGGGGCAGCGGGGCGTTCGACGGCGAAGGCTGGACGCTGTACCTCGACGCCATCCGCCAGCACGCGGACTACCTGGTGACCCACTACACGAACCACGAAAAAAGCTCCAACTGGCTGACGATGGAATCCGGCGCGCTGCTGCAGGCGGCGATCCTGTTTCCCGAATTGGACCGCGCTGGTACGTGGTTCCGCTGCGGTTACCAGCGCGTCATGCACGAGCTCAGGTATTCCTTTGACAACGACGGCGTCCACATGGAGCGGACGAGCATCTATCACATGGTCGCCGCCATCAGCTATTTCCAGTGCGTCCGGCTCTGTGAGCTGAACGGCATTCCGGTCCCGCCCTACGCCCGGCCCGCGCTGACGCGCGCCTGCGAATTCATCCTCCGTCAGCTCAAGCCGGATTTCTCCACCCCGATGATCGGCGACGCCGACCGGGACGACCTGCTGGCCCGGCGCAGTGACACATCCCTGTACGAGGGCATGAACCTTTCGATGGATCCGCTGGATCTCAACGAGATGCGCGCCTGGTTCCGCCAGATGGCGGAGTGGACGGGCCGTGGCGACTTCCTCTGGGCCGCCACGGGCCGCCGGGCCGGCCATCCCCCCGTTGAGCGCAATTTCAGCATGACGGAAGCGGGGATCCACATCATGCGCACGGGCTGGGGGCCGGAGGACAGCTACATGCATATTCACGGCGTGCAGCTGGAGCGCGGGGAAAAGAGCACCCACAGCCACAACGACACCGGCCATTTCGAGCTGCAGATCGCCGGGGAGGATATCCTGCTGGACAGCGGGCGGTACATCTACAACCAGTCCATCTGGAAGGACTGGCGGCATTACTTTACCGGCGCGCTCGCCCACAACACGCTTTATGTGGACGACCTGACGATGGGCGCGGTACCGAACGTCTCCCGCGTGCGCGGGGTCCGGCTGTTCCTGCACCGCTTTGAGGAAACCGCGCAGTACGCGGTCATCGACGTGAGCCACAACGGCTACGTGTTTACCGACGACCCGGTCTACCACCGGCGGACGGCAGTCCGGCTGGAGCAGGACGTCTATGTGGTCTTCGACCGGGTGACCGGCCTGGGACTGAGCCCCCACGATTTCCGGCTGACCTGGCAGTTTGCCCCCGGCGATCTGGTGCAGCAGGACGGGCGGTGGACCTACACCACGCCGAAGGCCCGCCGCTACCTGGCTGCCTTCACCGCGGACGCGCCCGTCACGCCGGTCGTGCGCTGCGGCAGCGAGGATCCCATCGGCGGATGGGTCAGCTACGGCTACAGCCTGCGCGTCCCCGCGCCCCAGCTGAGCCTGCGGCTGCAGGGGCCGGCTCCCTTCAGCGCCGTGTTCGTCATCGCGCCGGAGGACTGCACAGCCCGGATTCAAGTACACAGTGACAGCGCCTCAGTGAGCATCGGGGGCCGGTACCACACCGTCCTGCACATCGACGGCGACAGGATAGAAAGGACAGAGCCATGAAGATCGGTTTTTGCGCGAAGCCCGACAGGATTGAAGAAGCCGCCCGGGCGGGATTTGATTACCTGGAACTGCCGGTCAACGGCATCGCCGCCCTGACCGACGAAGCCTTTGCGGACCTGAAGGAGCGGGTGCGCCGCGCCGGTCTGCCCACACCCAGCTTCAACCTGCTGCTGCCGAAGGAATTGTCCCTGCTGGCCCCCGGCACGACGGACGGCATGGTCGAAGCCTATCTGGAGCGCGCCTTTGCCCGCGTGGAAGCGCTCGGCGGGCGCATCGCCGTGTTCGGCAGCGGCAGGAGCCGCGTCCGGCCGGAAGGCATGTCCTACGGCGACGCCTTCCGGCGGCTGGTGGAGATCACCTCGCTGATGGATCCCATCGCCGGCCGCCACGGCGTCACCCTGGTGGTGGAACCGCTGAACAAAACGGAAACCAACATGATCAACTGCCTGGCGGAAGGCGCAGCCCTGGCCGCGGCGGTCCACCTGCCGCACACGCGGCTGCTGGCGGACTTCTATCATATGGCGGTGGAGCACGAGGCCATGGATGAGATCGTGCGCGTCGGCGGCATCTGCCATGCCCATATCGCCACCGCCGAAGGCCGCTGCATCCCGCTGGAACGGGACGAGCGCTACGTGCGCATGTTCGCGGCCATGAAGAAGACCGGCTACGCCGGCACCATCAGCATCGAAGGCCGGTGCGACGCCCTCGCTGAGGAAGGGCCCCGGTCCGTCGCGCTGCTCAAACAGCTCTGGGAGGAGGCCTGACCCCATGGAACAGGTACGGTACGGCCTGATCGGCTATGGCAAGATCGGCAGCCAGCACGTGGGGAAGATGCTCGACGGGCTGACGCCCAACCTGCGCCTGACCGCCATCGCGGACACGGACCCGAAGCGCCTGGCCGCGGCAAAAGAGCGGCTGGGCGATACGGTCAGGTATTTTGATACGGCGGAGCAGCTGATCCGCTCCGGCGCTGCGGATGCCGTGCACATCTGCACCCCGCATTACCTGCATCCGTCCCTCGCCATTGAGGCGCTGAATGCCGGACTGCATACTCTGGTCGAAAAGCCCGCCGGCGTCTATACCCGCCAGGTACGGGCCATGAACGCCGCAGCGGCTGCCCACCCGGAGCTGAAATTCGCCATGGATTTCAACCAGCGGACGGACCCCGCCTTCATCAAGGCCCGCGAGCTGGTGAAAAGCGGCGTCCTGGGCGATATCGTGCACACGCACTGGCTGATCACCAACTGGTACCGGTCCCAGTCCTACTATGACCAGGGTGACTGGCGCGCCACCTGGCGCGGGGAGGGCGGCGGCGTGCTGCTCAACCAGAATCCGCATAACCTGGATATGTGGCAGTGGATCGTCGGCATGCCCAGCCGCATCCGCTCCCAGGTCTATTACGGCCGCCACCGCCGCATCGAGGTCGAGGACGATGTCATCGCGATGGCAGAATACACCAACGGCGCCATCGGCACCTATATCACCACCGTCATCGACGCCCCCGGCACCAACCGCCTCGAAATCGACGGCACCCGGGGCCGGCTGGTCGTGGAAAACGGCAGACTGCACCTGGACCAGCTGGAGATGGACGAGCATGAGTTCAACCGCACCTGGACCAAAGGCCTCGGCAAGCCCAAGGTCAGCGCGCAGGACATCCCGACGGAGGGCGTCTATACATCCCATGTCGGCGTCATGACCAACTTCTGCGACGCGATCCTGCACGGCACACCGCTCCTGGCAGACGGCCGCGAGGGGATCAACGGGCTGGAGATCTCCAACGCCATCCACCTGTCTGACTGGACCGGCGGGGGCTGGGTCAGCCTGCCCGTGGACGAGGACCTCTTCTGCCGGCTGCTGGCGGAAAAATGCGGCGGCACGCTGCCCGCCTGACGATCAGGACCCGGGAGGTATATCAGATGAAAACCTTTCAAGCAGGCGTCATCGGCTGTGGCGCCATCTCCGGCAATCACTTCCACGCGATCGGCAAGCTGGACAGCGTGCGCGTAGCCGCCGTCTGCGATATCGACCCCGGCCGGCTGGCTGCCGCCGCGGATGAACAGCGCGCGCGGCCCTATGCCGACTGGCGGGCGCTGATCGCCGACCCCGACATCGATACCGTACATATCTGCACACCCCATTACCTGCACCGTGAAATGGCCGTCGCCGCACTGAGGGCGGGCAAGCACGTCCTGTGTGAAAAGCCGATGGGCGTCAGCGCCGCCGAGGCGGAATGCATGGCAGCCGCATCTGAAGAGACAGGCAAAACGCTGACCGTCTGCTTCCAGAACCGCTATAATCCCGCCTCCCAACGGATCAGGGCCCTCATAGACGGCGGATCCCTGGGCGCGTTCCAGGGCGGCAGCGCCTTTGTCGCCTGGAACCGCGCCGAACCGTATTACGCGGACAGCGGATGGCGCGGCAAATGGGCCACCGAAGGCGGGTCCGTGCTCATCAACCAGGCGATCCACACCCTGGACCTGCTGCGCTGGCTGACCGGCGGGCTTCATGTAGCATCCGGTGCGATGTTCGCCCATCGCCTGGCGGACGCCATTGAGACCGAAGACACCTGCGACCTGCTGCTCACGGACGGCGCGGGCCACCGCTGCCTGTTCTACGCAAGCAACTGCGGCGTCAGCAACCTCCCGGTGCAGATGCACCTGGCGTTCGAGCGCGGCGGGATCCACCTGGACGGCAGCCGCCTGACCCTCAAAACCCCGGAGATGACATCCGTGGAGGATTACGATTCCAGCGTGAAGGTCGGCAAGGACTACTGGGGCAGCGGGCATGGGCCCTTCATCGAGGACTTCTACCGCCGCCTGTCGGAGGGCCGGCCGCCCTATGTCACCCCGCGGGACGCGCTGCAGACGATGATCCTGATGGACGAAGCCTATACGGCGGACACCGCAGGAAGGAGGCGCAGCTGAGATGAGCGTACTGGCCAGGCATCGCGAAAGTCAGCCGGTCAACCGCGTCCGGCTGCCGCTCGGAAGACGGATCCAACGGGACTGGCAGAAGCACTGGAGGCTCTACCTGCTGTTCCTGCCGATCTTCGTCTATTTTATCGTGTTCAAATACGCGCCGATGGCCGGCCTGTCCATCTCCTTCCAGGATTATAAGGCCGCCAAGGGCATCATGGGCAGCAAATGGGTCGGCTTCAAGCATTTCAACAACTTTTTCAACGATCCTTACCTGACGCGCCTGCTGTCCAATACGGTCACCATCGCCCTGTCCACGCTGATCTTCTCCTTCCCCATGCCGATCCTGCTGGCCCTGCTGATCAATGAGCTGCGGTCCAGGGCACTCTCGCGCACCGTCCAGACCATCAGCTATATCCCCCATTTCATTTCCACAGTCGTCGTCTGCGGCATCATCACGGACCTGGTGGGCCGCGACGGCGGCGTGACCATCCTGCTGAACCGGCTGTTCGGCATGCCGATCACCAACATGCGGTATGAGCCGCGGTATTTCGTGCCCATCTACATCGCATCCGATATCTGGTCCAACATCGGCTGGAACTCCATCGTCTACCTGTCCGCCCTCACCTCCATCGACCAGGAGCTGTACGAGGCGGCCCGCGTGGACGGCGCGAACAAGTGGCACCAGATCATCCATGTCACGATCCCCTGCCTGGTGCCCACCATCGTGATCATGTTCATCCTGAAGGTCGGCAAGATGTTCGACGTCGGGTATGAGAAGATCATGCTGCTCTATACCCCGCTGACCTACGAGACGGCCGACGTCATCAACACCTACGTCTACCGCCGGGGCTTCGCCGAAAACGTGAATTACAGCTATGCGACCGCCGTCGGGTTCTTCAACTCCGTCGTCTGCTTCCTGCTGGTCTTCATGACCAACAAGATCACGCAGCGCATGGGCGGCAACAGTCTGTGGTAAGGAGGCGCCGTTATGTCAGAAAATGCATCCCTGCAGACAAAGAAGCATATCCGCGTTCCGCTGGGCGAGCGCATCTTCTACATCGCCGACGCGGTGTTGATGGTCTTTCTCTGCGTGCTGATCTCGGTGCCGCTGATTCACGTGGTCGCCAGCTCCTTCAGCGACGGCATGGCCTATATGGCGCACAAAGGCCTGCTGCTGTGGCCGCTGAAGCCCACCCTGGCCGCCTATGACGCCGTCATCCACAACAACAACATCTGGACCGGCTACGGCAATACCCTGTTCATCGTCGTCATCGGCACCGCGCTGGACATGCTCTTCACCCTGGTCGCCGCCTATGTGCTCAGCCGCAAAGGCTACATGCTCAAGCGCTTTTTCACCATCATGGTCGTCTTCAGCATGTACTTTTCCGGCGGCATGATCCCCTTCTTCCTCGTGGTCAAGGGGGTCGGGCTGTACAAATCGACCTGGGCGCTTATCATCCCCTCGCTGATCAACGTCTTCAACCTGATCATCATGCGCACGGCCATGATGGGCGTCCCCGACAGCCTGGAGGAAAGCGCCCAGCTGGACGGCGCGGGCCACCTGACCATCCTGTTCAAGATCATCACGCCGCTGGTGCTGCCGACAGTGGCCGTAGTCGCCCTGTACTATGCCGTGGCGCACTGGAACAGCTGGTTCAACGCCCTCCTGTTCATCAAAAACCGAAAGCAGTATCCCCTGCAGCTGATCCTGCGGGAGATCCTGATCCTCTCCGATACGGATGAGGACTACACCCTGAGCGAAACCATCCAGTTTGCCACCATCGTGGTGGCGACCGTCCCGGTCCTGACCATCTATCCGTTCATCCAGAAGTACTTCGTCAAAGGCGTCATGGTCGGCGCCGTGAAAGGATAAGCCATGCGAGTAAGCTACGAAGCCATGCGCGCGGAATTCATCCGCGTCCTCCACAAGTACGGCATCACCGGCGACCGGGCCGAACTGTCCGCCACGCTGTACGCGGACGCGAGCCGCGACGGCATCTATACCCACGGCCTCAACCGCTTTCCCAAGTTCATCAAGTCCATCCAGGCGGGCGTGGTCGACGTCCTGGCCGAGCCGGTCATGACCGACGACCTGGGCGTGCTGGAGCGGTGGGACGGCCGGAACGGCTGCGGCAACCTGAACGCGCACGCCTGCATGGCGCGGGCCATCCAGCTGGCCCACGAACGCACCATTGGGGTCGTCGCCCTGCGCAACACCAACCACTGGATGCGGCCGGGCAACTACGGCCTGATGGCCATCGACGCCGGATGCATCGGCATCCTGTGGACCAACACCGTGCCCAACATGCCGCCCTGGGGCGGCCGGGAAGCGCGCCTGGGCAACAACCCCATGGTGTTCGCCATCCCCAACGCGGACGGCACACCGGTGCTGCTGGACATCGCGGTCTCCATGTTCTCCTACGGCAAGCTGGAAAGCTATGCCCGCGCCGGCAAGCCCCTGCCCGTGGACGGTGGCTTTGACCCGGACCAGCACCTGACGAAAGACGCCTCCGATATCCTGAAGACCCACCAGGCCCTGCCGATCGGCTACTGGAAGGGCAGCGGCCTGAGCCTGATGCTCGACCTGGTCGCCTCCGCCCTGAGCGGCGGCCTGACCACCCGTGAAATCGGCCAGCAGCCGGCGGAAACCAAACTGAGCCAGGTCTTTATCGCCATCGACCTGCGCCGCCTGCCGGACGCGGACGCCTTTGCCGCCCGGCTGCGCGAGACCCTGGAGGACATGCAGACCTCCCAGCCGGTGGATCCGGAACGGCCCGTCCACTATCCCGGCCAGCATATGCTGCGCGTCCGCGAAGACAATATGAAGAACGGCATCCCGGTGGACGAGGCGGTCTGGAACGCCGTCCTCCAGCTCTGAGGGGAGGTTGGACATGAGCCAGCGCTGGATTCCCGGAGCCGTATCGGCCACCTTCCGGAACATGCCCCTGTCCGTCGGCGACATTCTTGACCTGCTGGCCTCCTGCCGGCTCCAGACGGTCGAATGGTCCGAAAACGCGCACATCGCGCCCGACGATCCCGCCGGCGCGGCCGCGCTGTACCGGCGCACCGCGGACGCCGGTCTGACGGTCGCGGCCTACGGCAGCTATTACCGGCTCGGCGAGCAGGAGGGCGAAGCGGAGCGGACCTTCCTGCGGAGCCTGCGCAGCGCGGCAGCCCTGCATGCCCCCGTCATCCGCATCTGGGGCGGCAGCGCCGGTTCCGCCGGCGTGGACGAAGCGACCCGCGCCTGCCTGACCCGGGAAGCCGCGCTGGTCGCCCGCATCGCCGCGGAAGAAGGCATCCGCGTCGCGCTGGAATGGCACAAGAACACCCTGACGGACATCAACGAATCCGCACGCCGCCTGCTGGAGGAAGCGGAAGCGCCGAACCTGTACTGCCTCTGGCAGCCCACCGTGGCCCTGACGCCCCGGGAGCGGACCGAAGGCATTCGCCTGATGGGCGACCGGCTGCTGAATTTCCACGTCTATTCCTGGCCTGACGGGAAGCGGGGGCCCCTGAACGCCGCTGAGTGGCAGTATTACCTTGACGCCGCCGCCGGACTTCACGGCGAGCGGGCCCTGATGCTCGAGTTCGTGCGCGACGACAGCCCGGACCAGTTCCGGGCCGACGCGGCCGTCCTCGTTCAACTGACAGAAAGTGAGAATGCCCATGGCTGATTTGTATGTAAAGTCCCTGAACATGATCAATCCCTTCGTCGTCGCCTCCTCCCCCGCGACCCAGGGCGCGCGCAACGTGCTGAAAAGCGCGGCCATGCGGCCCGGCGCGATCACCATGCGCAACTTCGGGCACGGCAGCGGCGGCGGCAGCTATTTCGGGCCGGATGCCGCGACCGCGCTCAGGGGCGGCCAGGCCTTCCACAGCCACGCCGTAGGCCGCCAGGTGCCCGATACGGTCACCACCCTGGAACAGTACTGCGAGGAGGTCCGGGCCGCCCGCCAGGCGCTGGACAGCGACATCCAGCTGTGGGTGTCCGTCGGCCATTACAGCGACATCGTCAAAGGCGGCGACTGGGAAAAGGACTGGGTCCGCCAGGCGAAGGAGCTCAGTCTGGCCGGGGCAGACGCGCTGGAACTGCATTTCAACACGCCCGGCGTCGCCGTCGCCAAGGACCGGATCTTTGACTATTACGAGCTCGTCCGGCACTGCACCGCGCTCATCCGCCAGGCAGCCGCGCCCAAGGTGAAAGTCATGGTCAAGCTGGCCATCGAGGCCTGCGACGTGCTCACCTCCATGCGCGTCGCCCAGGCCAGCGGCGCGGACGCGGTCGGCCCGACCGCCCGCTGGAAAGCGTTCTATATGGACCTGGACTGGCGGCGCACGCAGCCCCGTCCGGGCGCGGGATACGGCGGCACCCAGGCGAACCCGCTGGTCTGCTACGCCGTCGCCGAAGCCCGCAGCCAGGGGATCCGCCTGCCCATGTACGCAGGCGGCGGCGTCTTCTCCTACGAACAGGCCGCGCGGCTGATCATGGCCGGCAGTGACTGCGTCCAGTTTGGCGCGCTCGCCTGCTCCGGCGGTACGATGGCCTGCGCGAAGGTCATCCGCGACCTGGACGCCTGGATGGACAAGGCCGGATATCCCGATATGGACAGCCTGCGGGGCGACGCCCTCCGGCTGTTCAACATGCCGGCCGACTTTGCCAAAGCGCGGCAGAACCGCCTCGGCGACGCCTACCAGCAGGCCCGGCCCGATCCCGCCAAATGCATCGGCTGCGGCCGCTGCCTGGACGTCTGCTGGCAGGAAGGCATTGAGATCGTCGACCGCAAGGCCCGCAAGACGGACCGCTGCATCGGCTGCGGCTACTGCTTCCAGGTCTGCCCGACCGGCGCGCTGCACGTGGAGGCCGGGGATATCCTGGCGGAAGCCTTCAATGAGTGAAGGAAGAATGCTGTAAACACGACACCGCATTCCCGTCGGCACCTGCCGGCGGGACTTTCTTTTATGGACCGGTCGGTTGCCAAAGCGACTGTCTGATGGTATAATAGTGCATGAGTTTGAGGGAGGCCGTTCCATGAAAGACAATTTCAGCAGTCTCAGGCAGCTGGACCACCATCCGAACACGCCGGTCCGCATTTACCTGAACCAGGAGGACGACGAATACCCGCCGCACTGGCACCAGACCTATGAGCTGATCATGCCCGTCCGGGGCCGGTACCGGGCCGCCGTGGACCATATGAGCTACGAGCTGCTGCCGGGAGAGATCTTCCTGATCCCCTCCGGCGTGGTGCATGAGCTGTGCCCCATGGAGCCGGGCGAACGCTATATCATCATGATCGACAACGATATGGTCATGCAGATCCACGGCCTGCCCGCCTTCCGGCAATGGTTCTATCCCTGCGTCCACCTGCGGGCCGACCGCGAACCGGATACCCTGACCGCCCTCCAGCCCCTGGTCCGGGAGGCGATCGCCGAATACCAGCAGGGCAGCCCCATGGCGATGCCCGCGATCCAGGCCTGGCTGACCGTCTGCCTGATCCGTCTGGGGCGCTGGATGAGCGAATGCCACAGCGCCCACCCGGACGAGCACCGCTACCGCATGAACACTGTCATGCTGGACGTCTACGCCTATGTGACGGAGCACTGCCACGAGCGGCTGAGCCTCGAAGAGATCGCCATGCACAGCGGATACAGCAAATACCATTTCGCGCGGGTCTTCAAGGAGTACACCGGCACCAGCTTCTACGACTTCTATATGCGGCAGCGGATGCAGCTGTGCACGCGCTTCCTGTCTGACATGAGCATTCCCGTCACCGAGGTCGCCCTGCGGTCCGGCTTCGGCTCCATCGCGACGTTCAATCGTATCTTCAAGCACTACCAGGGAATCACGCCGACAGAATACCGGAAACTGAATCAGTTGCCCCCTCCGGACGCCGTGGATCAGGCCAGAGATAGCAATATCTGATCATTGAATCGCTAAATTCAATTAGTTGACCCCCTGCACTTTGTGTAAAATTTACTCAAGCTTCTGAT
>CACXEB010000325.1 GCA_902766515.1 uncultured Eubacteriales bacterium | reverse complement strand
TTGTAGGCGCCGATTTCCTCGAAGAACTCGAACTGGTCCTGGTTGTCGATGCCCTTGGCACAGAGCTTCATGTTCAGGGTGTCCGCCATGTGCTGGATCGCGATCGCGGTCCGGCAGGCTGCCGCGTCGTCCGGGATCCGCGCGGCGTAGCTCTTATCCAGCTCCACCATGTCAAAATGGACCTGGTACAGGAGCGGCATGTTGGTCTTTTCCGTGCCGAAGTTGCCCATCACCAGCCCCACGCCCAGCTCATCGTGCACGGTGTTCAGGTTGGCGCAGCCGGCAGGGCTCAGGGTCTGCAGCTCGCTGACCTCCAGCTGCAGGCGCCTGCCTTCCATACCGGTCTCCTGCAGGCAGTTTTTGACCTGCTGGACGAAGTTCTCATTCTCGGCGAAACGGGGCAGCAGGTTCAGCGAGAGGGTCAGGTTGCTGTTGGCGCGGTTGGTGATATCCATCGTCCTGCGCACCGCTTCCCATAATAATGTGGTGGAGAACAGCATCGTCAGCGCGCTGTTTCTCTCCACGACCTCCAGGATGGGCCAGGCGGGCATCAGGACGCCATCAGGCCGCCGGACCTGGTGCACGAACATTTCATATGTGTTGCAGGAGTTCTTGCCGAACGTCCACTTCGGCTGGCCGTAAATGACCATGCTGTTCTGAAGGATCATTTCGGAGATTGCGCTCATTTCCATAGATCTTTCCCCCTTTGAAATTGTCCTGAATGTGATACACATGGTATTCTTTCTACAGGCGCGTTCAAATTCCTGCACGAAAGCGGGAAAGTGTTGAAATATCAGTATTATTTGCTATAAGTGTAGTAAATCAGTATTGACGGCGCCGCCGTCCGCCCTCTATAATGGGCCCAGAAGGTGCTCGAGCAATATTTGCGTCCGCAAAAGTGCCGCAATTGACGGAATTATGAACCGGATGCGGAAGGCCGGCACCCACAAAAAAGGAGGATTCCCCCCATGAAAAAACTGCTCGCCACACTGCTCGCCGCGCTCCTGATCCTGACGGCTGTCTCCGCGCTCGCCGAGGGTGCGATCCAGATCGGCCAGGTCGACTTCGCCGCGCACGGCACCGGCTGCTTCGCCGTCATCACCGCCGTCGTGCAGGATGACGTGATTGTCGCCGCCAAGATCGACGAATTCCAGTTCATCTCCAGCCGCGAAGACCTGGCGGCCGTCGGCGTCCCGAACAGCGACGGCTCCTTCGGCAAGAACTATCCCGAAGGCTCCGTGCTGGGCTCCAAGCGCGTGAACAGCGACCTGTACAGCCTCAACATGCAGCGCGCCGGCTCCACGGTGCAGATCGCCGCGAACTACAACGCCATCGAAGCGTTCGCGACAGGCAAGACCATCGCCGAGCTCGAAGCGCTGCTCAGCGGCTATACCGCTGACAACAAAGCCGAATTCATCGACGTCGTGACCGGCGCGACCACCGCCGACACGCTGGGCTACGTCCAGGGCATCCTGGCCGCCGCGAAAGCCGCGAAGGCCCAGACCGGCACCTACACCTTCTACAACAAGACCGGCGAAACGGTCACCGAGCTGTACCTGGTCAACAACCTGACCGGCGAAAAGGGCCCCAACTACGCCGCCAACGGCTTTGCCGCCGACGCCAAGTACGTGGTGACCCGGACCGCTTCCGCGGAAGAGATCGAAGCCGGCTACAGCATGACCCTGACCTTCAAGACCGAGAGCGGCTATGAAGGCACCTTCGGCACCCTGCACATCGAGACGGCGCCGATCACCCTGCTGTCCGCGGACGCCATGAGCGGCGCGACCTTCATCTCCTTCTTCGCGCCCGCCGAGTAATCCCGTTTTTCCTGAAACGGAGTTTCCGGCCGCCCCTGCGGTCGGAAACTCTGTTTTTCTGTCACTGTTCACGGGGTGAACAGTGACCGCCGGTGGGACTCGCGTCCCCCTGCGTGACCCCCCCTACAGATTTGCCTGTCGCCCCTTTGGGGCTCCCGGGCGGCAAATCTGCAAGGTAGAAATCGCTGACGCGATTTCGTCCTCGCACCGTACATGCCGCTGCTGCGGATT
>CACXEB010000324.1 GCA_902766515.1 uncultured Eubacteriales bacterium | reverse complement strand
TCTGCATGTTTCTCGCGCCCACCTGGATCACGTCCACATCCTCAAACAGGTTCAGCTGGCTCAGGTCCATGATTTCCGTGACGACCGGCAGCCCGGTCTCCCGCTTGGCCTCCAGCAGCAGCTCGATCCCCGTCGCCCGCAGCCCCTGGAAGGCGTAGGGCGAGGTGCGCGGCTTGAACGCCCCGCCGCGCAGCATGGTCGCGCCCGCGGCTTTGACCGCCTTCGCCACGCCGATGATCTGCTCCTCCGATTCCACCGAGCACGGCCCCGCGATAACGGCGAAGTGCCCGCCGCCGATCTTCGCGTCCCCGACGGAGACCACCGTGTCAAGCGGGTGGAATTTCCGGTTCGCGTTTTTGTACGGCTCCTGGATCCGCTTGACATCCTCCACGATGTCCAGCGCCTGGATCAGGTCGATGTCCACCCGGGAAGTGTCGCCCACGAGGCCCAGGATCTGGTGGTTGACGCCGTCGCTTTCGTGGATCTTGAGCCCCATGCTGGTCAGCCAGGCCTTCAGGTTATCCAGCTGCTTTGGATTCGGGTGTTCCTTCAGTATGACGATCATGGATGCTGCCTCCTCAAAATAAATGACCCGCGGGTCTGCCGCGGGCCTCAAGGTACTGAGCGCTCAGTCAGCGGTTACCCCAAACAAGCCTTACCTGCACCGGTAAAGCCGTAATAATAGTACCCGCTGACCGCGTAAGCCTTCATACCTGCTGCTCCTTTCAGGAATCTGCAGGGCCATTGTACGCGCATCCGCCTGTTTTGTCAATCATCCCGGTTGTTTTTTGCTTGCACTCAAATAAATTTGATTATATACCTTGACAGGTGATGTATTGTGTGTTAGGATATATATGTCATGAGAACAGCCCGTGAACGTCATGACAGAAAGGAGGGCATCTAAATGGCCATCAACGCGGACATATTGCGCGGATATACCGATACTATCCTGCTTCAATGCCTGAGCGCGGGCGACAGCTACGGCTACCGCATGGTCAAGCAGATCGCCGAGCGCAGCGGCGGCGCCCTGATGCTGAAGGAACCCACCCTGTACACCGCTTTCAAGCGGCTCAGCCAGGAGGGCCTGATCGACAGTTACTGGGGCGACGAAGCCGGCGGCGCCCGGCGGAAATACTACCGCCTGACCATCAAGGGCCGCACCCGCCTGGAAGAAGAACAGCGTGCCTGGATACAGGCACGCGAAACGCTGGATCTGTTATTGCTGCAACCATCATCCAATTAAGGAGGGATTTCCATGAATACTGCCGTACAGGATATCATTCGCCCGCTGTTTCTCGGCGTGGACATGACCGAGGAAGCGCTCGCCCTGAAGGAGGAGCTCACCGCCGACCTGGAGGAGCGCTACGCCGACCTGCTGGCCTCCGGCGTGACCGAGGACGAAGCGATCGCCCGCCTTCAGGAAGCAGTCGAAGGGTTTGACGCTGTGACCGCCGACCTGCCCCACGCGGCCGCGCCCGCGCTGACCTCTGCCAACACCGCCGCTCCGCAGCCCGCCCCGGAGACGTCCCCAGTACCGTCCGCCGTCGTACCGGAAAAAACCGACGCCCGGATGCGGGCGATCCGGATCGAGCTCTCCGCCGAAGACCTGCATGTCGGCATGTCGCCGGACGATCAAATGCACCTGGCGGTGGATGGTGATCATCAGCCGGAATGGCAGAAGACCGTGTCCGGGGATACCGTCACCCTGACCATCCGCCACAACGCCGGGCCGGAGCAGGACGAGTTTGCCAATATCGACCCCGCGAAGCTGGACCGGCTGGGCCGGCTGCTGTTGAAGGTGCACACCGCCTGCCGGCAGATCGGCAGCCATATCACGGTGTTCAACGAATGCCATGGGACTGTCCTGATCCCCCTCGCCTGGCTGCCCGAGCTCAGCATCCGCACCGCCTCCGGCGATGTCACGGTCGACGCGCCCGTGTCCGCCCTGAACGTGCAGACGGTGTCCGGCGATGCCCACCTCACGCTGAGTGCCAGCTGCGCGTCCGTGTCGGCGCAGTCCGTCAGCGGGGATCTCCAGGTGGATGGCAGTGCGGCAGCACAGCATGTCCACCTGAAGACCGTCTCGGGCGACGCCCAGTTTACGGGCGGCGGCAGCAGCATCACCTACAGTGCCGTCTCCGGCGACATCACCCTGTCCGTCACCGGGCCGGTCAGCAGCATCAGCGGCAGCACCGTCAGCGGCGATACGAACATCCACATGTGTAGCGGCCAGCCCGTCCATGTCCAGGCGAACACCCGCAGCGGGGACGTCAGCGTCAGCGCCCACGACGGCCCGCAGGCCGCCCCGCTCAGCCTCAGCAGCGTATCCGGCGATATCACGGTCAGGTGAGGATCTTCAGTTTTTCGTCCAGCGAGCCGTCCTCGTCAAACACGATTTTCTCGCGCAGCGTCAGGTATACGGGATCGCCGGGTTTCATCCCCGTATAGCTTTCCGGCGGGGCGATCACCCGGACCAGCTTTCCACCGATCCGCACCCGGCAGTCATTCACGTCCCCCAGGTAGTACTGGTTTTCCAATACCCCGCGCAGGTCGCCCTTCTCCATGGACAGGGTGATCCGCTCCGGCCGGATGGCAAGCTCCACCCGGCCTTTTTTGTCGCCGTCATACGGGACGGACTGGTCGGTATCATCCAGGAGGATGCGGCCGTTGCCCGCTTCGCCCCGCAGGAAGTCCACCTTGCCCAGGAAGTCCGCCACAAACTGGTTTGCCGGCTGGTTGTAGATCTCGATCGGCGTGCCCACCTGCTGCACCCGCCCGTCGTTGATCAGGAAGATCCGGTCGGACATCGCCATGGCTTCCGTCTGGTCATGCGTGACGTATACCACGGTCATGTGCAGCTTCTGCTGGATCTCCTTGATTTCAAAGCGCATGCTTTCCCGCAGCTTGGCATCCAGGTTGCTGAGGGGCTCATCCAGCAGCAGCAGGGCCGGCTCCGCGACCAGGGCGCGGGCCAGCGCGACGCGCTGCTGCTGACCGCCGGACAGCTGGTTGGGCAGGCGGTCGGCGTACTGGCTCAGGTGCACGATATCCAGCACACGGGCCACATCGGCCTGGATCTCCGCCTTCGGCACCTTTTTGATCTTCAGGGGGTAGGCCACGTTGTCAAACACCGTCATGTGCGGCCAGACCGCGTAGCTCTGGAATACCATGCCGATGTTCCGCTTCTCGGGCGGAATGAATGTCTTGCCGCCGGACACCAGCTGGTCATCGATGTACAATTCCCCGCCGGTCGGCTGCTCAAAGCCCGCGATGATGCGCAGCATGGTCGTCTTGCCGCAGCCGGAAGGCCCCAGCAGCGTCACAAATTCCCCGTCCTCAAACGTTTCGTGGAAATCCTTCAGCACGACGTTGCTGCCGAACGCCTTGGTAATGTGGTTGATCTTTACGGTTGCCATAATGTTCAGTGCCGTCCTTTCTTCCGTCAGCGGGCCCGTATCAGATGGAGAAATCCCCATGCGTCAGCTTGTTGAGCAAAAAGTTCAGCGCGACGACGATCATCAGGATGCCGAAAGCCATCGCGCAGGACTGCGGCTGGCTGGTAAAGGTCCAGTACTCGTACAGCTGGAAGCCGATGGTCTTGGTCGTGCTGGAAAACAGCAGCGTCGTCATGGACAGCTCGTAGAAGCTGGGAATGAAGATCAGGAACCAGCCGGCCGCGATGGACGGGAATACCAGGCGGCCCGTGATCCGGAACATCGTGCGCAGCCAGCTGGCGCCGGAGATCTGGCTGCACTCCTCCAGGGATACATGGATCTGGCTCATCGCCGACACCACGGTGCGCATGCCCATCATCATGTATTTGATCAGGTAAGCGACGATCAGGATATAGGCGGTATCGGTAATGCTGACGCCGAAATCCCCGCGCATGGTCATCCGCAGCCCCAGCGCGATGACCACGGACGGCGTGCCGCTGCCCAGCGTGATCAGGAAGTCGGGCAGCTTCCTCCCCCGGATTTTCGTGCGCTGCAGCAGGTAGCTCATCACGCAGGCGACGACCGTGCCGATGGACGCCGTCACCAGCCCGTAGACCAGCGAGTTTTTCAGGCAGTTGACCGTCTCGATCCGCCCGAATACCGTGGTCCAGTTCGCCCAGGTGAAATTGTTTTGCGCGAACATGCTCTTGCCGACGTCCACCTTGAACGACGTGGAAAAGATCGTCACAAACGGGATCAGGATCACGACCACGGCGAACAGGGACACCATGACCGTCAGGGGGATCCGCCACCTGCGCAGGTCAACGATCGCCGGCTGTACGGATTTGCCGGACACGGTGATGTACTGCTTGCGGGCCAGCAGCACGTCCGAAACCAGCAGGATGACCAGTGCCACCACCATCAGGAAGATCGACAGCGCCGTGGCGTCGTTCATACCGCTCTGCTCCAGCCCGATATACTCGACGATGCGGGTCGTCACCGTATGGACGCGGCCGGGCGCGCCAATGATGGACGGGATGCCGTAGCAGCTCGCCGCGCACACAAACACCAGCAAAGCGCCGGAGATGATGGACGGCAGCATCATCGGCAGCGTCACAGTCATCAGCGTCTTGAGCGGCGAAGCGCCGGAGATGCGGCTGGCCTCCTCCAGGGAAGGATCCATCTTTTCCATCGCGCGGCTGATCGTGATGAAGGCGTAGGGATAATAGAACGTCGTCAGCACCCATACCAGGCCCGGCAGGGAATAGATATTCAGCGGGCCGGGCTGGTCGCTCAGCTGAAACAGCGTCCGCAGCCACTGGTTGACCGTGCCGACATTCGGGTTGCACAGCCGAAGCCAGGCCATGGCCCCGACGTAGGGGGGCACCATGTACGTGAGGACGAACAGGCTGCGGAAAAAACGCTTCCCGTACAGGTTGCTGCGGCCCACCAGCCACGCCAGCGGGAAAGCCAGCAGCGTCCCGAGGATCATCGTCGCAAAAGAGGCGATGACGGTGTTCTTCAGCGCTTCCACATTCAGCGAATAGGTAAACAGCCGCTGCAGGGTGCTCATGCTGAAGCTGCCCTCGGGGAACAGCGCCTTGATCACCATATAGCCCAGCGGCAGCAGCTGGAACACCAGCATGAAGTCCACGATCAGCAGGATGATGACCCACTTGAAATCGATGATCCAGGTCCTTTCCCCGCGCATCAGCAAAAACAGCAGCACCATGTCGATCAGCAGCAATATGCCCATCAGGATGACCGTCCGGGCGTTGCTGATCACCAGCTGCCAGAGCCAGGTAATCTCTCCCTGCGCGATCATGCGGTAGGCAGCCAGCTGCGCTGTCTTGTCCCGCACCGTTTTTTTGAGCGTCGCGATGTCCTTCGACTGCACCGCGCTGTTGCTGACAGATGAAAACCAGAGCTGCGTCAGCATCGCCTGCCTGGCTTCGCCGCTCAGGCTGCCGGCGGGCTTGACCGCCAGCTCCGGCAGGGCCGCTTCCTCATCCAGCATGCAGGCGAACAGGCGATTGCGGAACGAAGTCCGGTCAGCGTCAGGAAGGTCCCGGATATCATTCCGGATGGACGCGGACACCTTCGGCCCATTCATCTGATAAGCGATATACAAAAGCTTATACAGGACCTTTTCACGCTGGGCGCCGCTTCTGTCCAGGATGTCCGCCACGTCCGCGCTTTCCGCGCTCTTCTGGCCGGCCCAGGCCGTTTTCAGCAGCTGTTCCGCGATCCCGGCCAGCCGTTCACGATCCGGCTGCGCTTCCAGTGCGGGACGCAGCCGAATTTTCCAGTCGTTTTCCACCTGTCCGGAAAGCGCATGGATTGCCTGGTAAGCGGATTCCGAGTCAAAACCGCTCCGGTCATGCTCCCGGAGCGCGTGTATGCCAAGCCCGACCAGAAAAGCCCCAAAAACCAGCAATGCCGCCAGGATGCACTGAGTCATCCGGCGCCTCCTTGCCAGCTGTCCGTCCGCCTCCGGTATACGCTGCCGTCCGGCCTGCGCCTTTCGTCCTGTTCCTGTATTCATTCGCCCGGCCTCCGCCCTGAAAAGGTCACCAGGGAGCAGCATCTGCTCCCTGGTGAAATGTGTTCGGATTTGTTACTTCGCGGTTACTTTTTCCGTCCAGAGCGTCCGGATCTCCGTACGGTTCTTGTACGCTTTCTCCCAGTCGACCTTCATATCCTTCTCGATCAGCTCGTTGGTATCCACCGAGCCCGCCGGAATTTCCGTCATGTTGGCGAACACGGAATGCATGTAACCGGCCAGGATCAGCTTCT
Source organism: uncultured Eubacteriales bacterium (assembly GCA_902766515.1). Next base: position 1,230 of record CACXEB010000324.1, on the reverse strand, counting down.
GGGCTTCCTCGCTCAGCAGCCACTTTTCAACCGCTTCACAGGCTTCGACGTTGACGTTCAGGGACCGGTCCTCGGCCACGGTCATCACCGTGGAGGGAATCAGCACGACGCCGTCTTCCGGATAGATGCAGGCCAGGTTCGTGACCGTATTGCCCTTCTTGGCTTCGTCGTCGATGAACTTGAGGATGGATTCCTCGAGGATCATGATGGCCGCGCACTCGCCCGTCTGCAGCTTGCTGATGGCGGTGGAACCGGACTCGATCATCACCTGGTTGGCCTTCAGGCCGTCCAGGTAGGCCTCGCCGTAATGATCGTCCTGGATCAGGGCGGCGACAGCCGCGTACGTGGTGCCGGAGGTCATCGGATCGCCCATGGAGATATAGCCCTTCAGGGAAGGATCCTTGGCGAAGGCTTCAAACGTCTTCGGGATGGTCACGCCCTTTTCCGCCCATTCATCCACCTTTTCCGGATTATAAGCCAGCACCATGTTGCAGACGCGGACAGGATACCAGTATCCCTCCTCGTCGTAGGGGAAGCGCAGCAGCGTGTCAGCGTTCTCGATCTCGATCGGCTCCAGGTAACCGTATTCCTTGAGCTCCAGGGAGAACGCCGGCTCCGCCACCAGCATCATGTCGCAGTCGAGCGGCTTCGTCCTGTCATCGCCCATGTCCGCGTAAATCCGGGTGATCAGGGACGACGTACCGCCATAGAAGAAAAAGCTGCCGTTGTTGCCGGGAACCAGGTTCGGGAATTCCGCCTTCAGCGCCTCATCCATCATGTCGATGACGAAGGGGTACATGGAGGAGTAGATTTTCAGCTCACCCTCCACATCCTCGTTCACCGCCAGCGCGGACATGCCCATGGACATGACCAGCGCCACAGCCAGCGCCAGGGCCGCGATCCTTTTCATACAGAAATGCCTCCTTCAGTTTTACTTCCGGCTGGGCCGGAGCTTTTAAACATTATACCACAGGAAGGTTTTTTTTGTAAAGTCCCACGGATGGCGTCACTGTTCACGGGGTGAACAGTGACCGTAGGGGGACTGGCGTCCCCCCTGCGTGACCCCCCTGACGGCGTTTCCTGTCGGGCCTATGGCCCTCCCGGGCGGAAACGCCGCAAGGTACAAACGGCTGACGCCGTTTGGATGCCCTGGGCCTGCCGGCCCGTTCGTCGGTGAAAATGATCCACTGGATCATTTTCCGGGCCCTCCTCACCCCGCACCGTACATGC
>CACXEB010000323.1 GCA_902766515.1 uncultured Eubacteriales bacterium | reverse complement strand
GTACGCTGCGAGGACGAAATCGCGTCAGCGATTTCTTCCTTGCAGATTTGCCGCCCGGGAGGACCAAAGGTCCGACAGGCAAATCTGTAGGGGGGTCACGCAGGGGGGACGCAAGTCCCCCCTACGGTCACGGTTCACAAAGTGAACAGTGACGCCCAAGCGGTATCAGAACCCTGTCAGCGCGCCGCCGTCCACGGGGATGCAGGCGCCGGTGATATAGCGGGCGGCATCGCTGCAGAGGAAGGCGGCACACATGCCCACGTCCATCGGATCGCCGACGGTCCCGGCCGGAATGCGGCCCAGGATCTTCGCCAGGCGGGGCGGGTCGTTGTCGGTCGCCTTGTGGAACATGGGCGTGTCGATCCAGCCCGGCGCGATCGCGTTGACGGTGATGCCGTACCCGGCCAGCTCGGCGGTCAGGGTGCGGACCAGCCCCAGGCAGCCCGCCTTGGCGGTGGCATAGCCGGCCACCATCGGCATGCCGATAAAGCTGGTCATGCTGGCCTGGAAGATGATGCGGCCGTGGCGGTTTTCGATCATGTGGGGCACGAAGGCTTTCGTCAGCGCGAAGGCGCCGACCAGGTGAGTGTCCAGCACGGCCTCATAGTCCCCGACGGTCATGTCCAGGATGCTTTTCTTGCAGTGGTTGCCGGCGTTATTGACCAGGATATCCACCCGGCCCAGATCGCCGATCACGCGTTCGGCCAGCGCCGGGGCGTGCGCCGTGTCCGTCACGTCGAACGGGTAATAGACCGCCCGGTCCTCAAACTCCCGCAGCGCTTCCGCCGCTTCCTCGGGGGGCCTGCGGCCCAGGACCGCCACCCGCGCCCCGGCGCTGACCAGGCAGCGGGTGATCGCCAGCCCCAGCCCCGTGGCGCCGCCCGTGACGACCGCGCCGCGGCCGGAAAGATCGTACCGGTCCGCCATGGAAAAACGCCACGCTTCATCCTGTGTAAACGCCGCCATATTTGTCTGCCTCCGTTCAGTTGCAGGCCCTGCCCGGGATGACCTGCTTGTCCTGGTATTTGTAGGGAATATAAAACTCACGGTGGCCCAGCCGCTCGCCTTTTGTCGGGGAGCCGCCGGCGACGCCGGCCACCAGGGCGCACAATGCGTCCGTCAGCGCGTCCATGCCGCATTCGCCGCGCAGGACCGGGCTGGCGTCGAAGTCCATATCGTCCCGCATCCGCGCGAAGGTGTCGGCGTTGCCGGTGATCTTGACGCAGGGCGACACCGCGCTGCCGATGACGCTGCCGCGCCCGGTCACCAGGATCACGATATGGGCGCCGCAGCTGATCAGGTCAATCAGCCCTTCGCTGTCGTTGGGGTTGGTGATGCCGAACTGCATCCAGTACGGGTCGGGGGTGGAATCCAGCAGCCACAGCCCCGGCCGCGGCGGGGGACAGGAGACCTTGAGGACGCCCTGGATTGGCTTTGAGCCGCTCTTGATGACCGCGCCCATGCTCTTTTCCTCAATGGTCGTCAGGCCGCCGGCAAAGTTGCCGGGGCTGACGGAGTACTGCCGAACCTGGCGGCAGTACGCCAGGGCCTTGTCATAGGCAGTGCGGATCTCGCGGCACGCCCGCTCGTCGGCGGCCCGGGCCAGCAGCTGCCGGTCCAGCCCGACAGCCTCCACGATTTCCTCAAAAATGGCGGTGCCGCCGGTGTCGACGAGGCGGTCAAACAGCCGTCCCACGACCACGTTGCCGGCCAGGCCGCTGGTGGAATCGCTGCCGCCGCATTCCGCCCCGATCACCAGGTCGCTGAAGCGCAGAGGCGTGCGCGGCGGATCGCGCAGCTGTTCCAGCGCGGCCTGGATCCAGCCGATCCCCTTCGCGATCGTTTTTTCCGTCCCGCCTTCGTTCTGGATGAACATCCAGGCGGCCGGTTTCCCTTCCTGTTCCGCGATGCGGGCCAGCCATTCCGGCTGGACGTACTCGCAGCCCAGGCCGACCGCCAGGACCGCGCCCACGTTCGGGTGGCGGATCAGGCTGATGAGCAGGTTGACTGCGTACTGGTTGTCGGTGCAGCCGTCGAAGCCCACCAGCTCCGCGTCTGGGTGGCCGGATTTCAGGACGATCTGCTGGGCCGTAAACTCGGCGCATTTGACCGTGTACAGCACCAGCACGCGGTTCCGGATGCCGATCCTGCCGTTCTGGCGGGCATAGCCCTGCCCGATCACATCGTTATTCATAGCGTGTATCCTTCGGCGCGCCGGTGACGGTGTCCAGGTGGCTGCTGCGCTCGTCGTACAGGCTGCGCATGTTGTGCAGGTGGACCCAGGTCCCTTCGGCGATATCGGCTGTCGCGCAGCCGATCGGCACGCCGTACTTGATGATGGTTTCGCCGGTCCGGATGCCGCGGAGCGCGATCTTGTGGCCGTTGGGGATGGGTTCCGCCGCGGCCGCCGCTGCCTGCCCCGCGTCGCCGGTCAGCCGGACCGGTCCGGGGGACAGGGGCGTCAGCGCCGTGGCTACGTTATCATCCGGATGGATCCGGTAAGCGGTCTGTTCCATTGTACGCCCTCACAGCACGCCGAAGCGGGCGAATGCTTCCGTCACCGCCATACCGTTTTCAATGGCTCTGCGCATGGTTTTTTCGGTATGGGCTTTGACGAGCGCCTGTTCGATGACCTCTTCGGCGATGGCCCGCGGGAGGATGAGAACGCCGTCCACATCGCCGAAGACGATGTCGCCGTCATGGACCGTGACCTGCCCGATCTCAATGTCGCAGCGGTAATCGAATACATAGGTGCGGATGGAAGAATCCTGTGCCCAGGTGCCGCTGCAGAAGACGGGAAAATCCTGCTCCAGCACCGCGGGCGTATCGCGGGTATAACCGTCCAGTACGGCGCCGGCGGCGCCGCGGGCTTTTGCGCTGGCAGTCAGCAGTTCGCCCCACAGTGCGCTGTGATGCGCGCCGGTCGCGATGTAGATTTCGTTCGGTTTCAGCTGGTCCAGCGCTTCCGTCATGTAGCCGAATGGCTTTTTGGGGATGCCGTATACGTCGTTTTCCAGGACGGTGCATGCGTAGCCTGCCAGCGTCATCCAGTTCCTGCCCGGACGGTCCGTCAGCAGGGCCGTCGGGACCTGGGCGGCGAGCGGCCGGATGGCCGCCGGCAGGAACTGGTGGCTGAAGCCCATTTGATCGAGGATGTCTCC
>CACXEB010000322.1 GCA_902766515.1 uncultured Eubacteriales bacterium | reverse complement strand
CGTGTGGCGGCAGTGGTCGCTCCAGTAGGTATCCAGCATGCGGATTTCCGTGATCGTCGGATCCCGGCCCTCATCCAGGAAATAGCGCTGGCAGAAGGCGATGTCATCCGCATCCATGGCCAGGCCGTACTGGGAAACGAAGTTTTCCAGCGCCGGGCGGTCCATGGCGGTGAAGCCCTTGAGCGTGGCCACCTCCGTGGGCACCGCGTAGGTCATCCGGAGGGTTTCGGGCTTTTCCAGCGCCGCCTCCCGGGCTTCCACCGGGTTGATGACGTACTTTTTGATTTCCGCGATTTCCTGCTCCGTCAGTTCCCCGTAAAGGGCATACAGCTTCGCGCTGCGGATCAGCGGGCGCTCGCCCCCGCCGATGATCTGGATGCACTGGGCCGCGGAATCCGCGCGCTGGTCAAACTGGCCGGGAAGATATTCCACGGCAAAAACCGCGGCGCCTTCCATGTCCGCCTGCTCCATGGCGTTGTCCAGCTGCGGCTCGGAAAACACCGTGCGAACCGCCGCCGCGAACAGCTCCGGAGAGATATTCTCCGCGTCATAGCGGTTCAGAAGCCGCACCTTCGTCAAGCCCCGGATGCCCAGAAGGGTTTTCGCGTCATTCTCCAGCGCCCGGGCTTCATTGTCCAGGCCAGGCTTTTTCTCCACAAAGATTCTGTATACCATTTCGGAGATTCCTTTCTCTGTTTATCTCAGCACCTGCAGCGCTCTCCCGCCGATATCGCGGCGGCAGTAACGGTTTTCAAAGGTCACCTGATCCGCCAGGGCGTAGGCCTGACGCACTGCCTCGGGCAGGGTTTCCGCCGTCGCCGTGACGCCGAGCACCCGGCCTCCGGAGGTCACCAGCCGGCCGTCCTTCAGCGCGGCGCCTGCCACGAAGACATGGGAGCGCACCGCGTCCGGAATCGTGATTTCGTATCCCTTGCCGTAGGCGCCCGGGTAGCCCGCCGAGGCCAGCACCACGCAGCAGGCGTGCTCCGGCCGGAAGCGGACCTCGCAGTCCGCGAGGCGGCCTTCCGTGACCGCCTGCATGACGGTGAGCAGATCGCTCTCCATCAGGGGCAGCACCACCTGGGTTTCCGGATCGCCGAAGCGGCAGTTGTATTCAATGACCTTCGGGCCGTCCCGGGTGATCATCAGGCCGAAGTACAGGCAGCCGCGGAATTCCCGGCCCTCCGCCTTCATGGCGCGGATGGTGGGCAGGAAGATCTCCCGCATGCACTGATCGGCGATCTCCGGCGTGTAATAGGGATTGGGCGCGATGGTGCCCATGCCGCCGGTATTGAGGCCGGTATCGTTATCCCCCGCGCGCTTGTGATCCATGGAGGAGACCATGGGAACCACCGTCTCGCCGTCGGTGAAGCTGAGCACCGAGACCTCCGGGCCGGTGAGGAACTCCTCAATGACCACCCGCGCGCCGCTCTTGCCGAATTTGCCATCCCGCATCATGGAAAGGACGGCGTCCCTGGCCTCCTCCCGGGTCTGGGCGATGATCACGCCCTTGCCCAGGGCCAGGCCGTCGGCCTTGACCACGATGGGCGCATCCTGGGTGTCGATATAGGCAAGAGCCTTGTCCAGATCGTCAAAGGTCTCGTAGGCGGCGGTGGGAATGCCGTACTTTTTCATCAGGTTCTTGGAAAAAACCTTGCTGCCCTCGATGATGGCGGCGTCCGCCCGGGGGCCGAAGCAGGCGATGCCCTCGGCCTCCAGCGCGTCCACGCAGCCCAGCACCAGGGGATCATCCGGCGCGACCACGGCGTAATCGACGGCGTTCTCCACGGCGAAGCGCACGATGCCGTCGATATCGGTGGCGGCGATCGCCACGCACTGCGCGTCCCGGGCGATGCCGCCGTTGCCGGGCAGGGCGTAAACCACGCTCACCGCGGGATTCTCCTTGATCTTTTTGATAATGGCATGCTCGCGGCCGCCGCCGCCGACTACCAGGATTTTCATGCAGTTACTCCTTTAGGGAAAAGATTACGCGCTTTCTTCTGAGAAGAAAGCTGCAAAGAAGCATGCGTTTGCCGCCGCTCCTGCCGCTTGTTTATTCGCCGACAGGCTTTATCGCAAAGAGCCGTTCCCGGGCAGGCCAGCCATGCTGGCCGTGCGAAGCGCCCTGCGCTTCGCGAAAACCCGAAAGACAGACCGGAAAATGAATACATTCATTTTCCGGCTGGCTTCCTGGCTTTCTTTTGCCCGGAAACT